>DATFUW010000363.1:0-2057 GCA_035260605.1 Thermoanaerobaculia bacterium
CTTTCACAACCTCCAGATCCTCGGCGTCTGCGAAGCCTGCCGCCGCAAGGGGCAGCAGCCCGAAGCCCCAGATCGCGTGCAGATGATCGGCGAACGCGCCATGTCACTCCGGAAATAGACCATGATCCCAGCACTCATCATCGTGTTCCGCGAAGGCTTCGAAGCATTCCTCAGCGTGGCCATCATCTTTGCCTACCTCCGCAAGACCAACCGCGACTCCCTCCGCCCCGCGGTCTACTGGGGCATCGTGGCCTCGGTCGCCGCCAGCTTCGCGCTCGGCTGGGAGCTGATGCGCGTCAATCAGTCGTTCTGGGAAGGAGTCCTGGGCATCGTCGCCGCCGTCATGGTGGCCACGTTCGTGATCCACGTCTGGCGGACCGCTCCGCGCATGAAAGGCGACATGGAACGGCAGCTCGAGACCGCGACCACGCGCGGCTCGCGCGTCTGGTCGCTCCTCGCGGTGTTCGGCTTCACCGTCTTCATGGTGACCCGCGAGGGGATGGAGACCGCGCTGATGCTGATTCAGGTCCGCACCGGACGCTTCATCCTGGGCTCGCTGCTGGGGATCGGCGCCGCAGCGCTGATGGCCTGGGCCTGGGCGCATTTCGGACACCGCATCAACCTCCGCCGCTTCTTCCAGGTGACCGGACTCTTTCTTCTGCTCTTCACGCTGCAGATCGTCTTCTACTCGATCCACGAGTTTTCCGAGGCCGGCGTGCTGCCGAACAGCGACGCGATCCACACCGCGACCGAACCGTTTTCTCCGGTCGGCGTGTACGGGAAGTGGTTCTCACTGCTGATGGTGCTGATCTGCGCACTCTGGCTCGCGCTGATGACGCTGAAGGACCGGATGGCGGCCGCGCGCCAGGCGGATCACGACGCAGCGAGCCCGGGAATGCGATCGATCAGCCGCTGAAGACGTCGCAGCGTGCGCTGTTTTCCGAGCGCGACTGCGACATCGAAGATCGGCGGGGACGCGCCACGTCCGGTGAGGGCCACGCGCAGCGGATGGATCAGCTTTCCGGCGCCGATCCCCATCTGTGCCGCGAGCGCGCGGAGCGCCTGTTCGGTCGTGGGGGCGTCGAACGGATCGGCGGCCGCGAGCGCCTCGTGCAGCGCGCGCATCCGCGGCGCGACCTCCTCCCCCTGCAGGTGCTTGCGCACCGCATCGTCTTCGAACGGCAGGGCCTCATCCGGCGCGAAGTAGACGCTCATCTGATCGGCCATCTCCCGCAGCGTCCGCGCGCGCGTCTTGTGCATCTCGATCAAATGGCGCAACGCTTCGATCGGCAGCGGCGCTGCGAGAAACGGCACGAGATATGGGTAGATCTCGTCGGCGCTCATCCGGATCAGATATTGACCGTTCATCCACAGCAGCTTTTCGGCGTCGAAGACCGCCGGAGCGCCGTTGACGTCGGACAGATCGAACCATTCCGCCGCCTCTTTCGCGCTGAAGATCTCGCGGTCGCCGCCCGGTGACCAGCCGAGGAGCGTCAGAAAATTGAACAGCGCCGCCGGAACGATCCCCATCTCGCGGTACTCCTCGGCCGAGGTGGCCCCCGTCCGCTTGCTGAGCCGCTTGCGGTCGGGGCCGAGGATCAGCGGGAGGTGTGCGAACACCGGCGTTTCGGCGCCGAATGCGCGGAACAGCAGGACGTGCTTCGGCGTGTTGGACAGATGGTCGTCGCCGCGCGCCACGTGCGTGACCTCCATGTCGATGTCGTCGACGACCACGGAGAGGTGGTAGGTCGGATAGCCGTCGGAACGCAGCAGGACGAAATCATCAATGAGCTCGCCATCGAAGTGGACGTCCCCGCGGATGAGGTCGTGGAAATTGATCGACCCTTTGTCGACTTTGAAGCGGATCACATGCGCGGCATTGGAGGGAGCGATGGTCAGCGTCCGGCAGCGGCCGGAGTATCGATACGCCACCCCGGCCTTTTCTGCGGCCAGCCGCTCGGCCTCCAGCTCCTCGACGGTGCAGTAGCAGCGGTAGGCATTTCCACTCCGGACCAGCTCCTCGGCGCGCTCCCGGTACCGCGCCAGACGATCGCTCT
>DATFUW010000364.1:0-8210 GCA_035260605.1 Thermoanaerobaculia bacterium
CCGGCCGGCGTCATTGGTCTGCGTGATTCCCACCTGCAGATCGTCGTCATCGTAAGCCGCCACACCGACGGCGTACGCCGGCGCGTTCGTGCCCGCCTCGGTTACGGTGCCGCTGACGATCGCTGCCGGGACGAGCGAGAAATCGACCGCACTCGCCGGCGCCGGCGGAGCGGTCTTCAGCGGCGATGCCTTGGGGAACGCTGTCTGGTCGAGGTAGAACTGCGTCGCCCAGTGGAGCTGCGGGTCCCACGCGGCCATGCGGAACATGCCATCCGGCAGCATGAGGCGGTACGAACCGTCCGCGGCCGTCGATGCTCTCGTGCGTTGCGACCCATCGGAGTTATACGCGGAGATCTGCACCCCCGCCAGCGGGTTGTGCTCCGGATCGGTCACGTGGCCCGGAACCGCCGCGCCGAGATGCAGCGGGAGTTGCAGGTCGAGCCGGCTCTGCGATGCGGTGGTCGGCACGGCGAGCGAGGAGTCGAACGATTCGCTGTCGCCGAAGAAGCCGGTGGCATAGACCAGATTGCGGTCCGTTGCGATGAGCCGGTATGAGTTCGTCGGAACATTCAGGCGGAAAAGGCCGTCGCTATTGGTGTCCGCCTGCGCAAATGCCAGACCGTTTGCGTACGCGTACACGGTCATCCCTTCGAGCGGAATGCCGGTCGCGGCGTCGGTGACGGTGCCGCCGAGGTGCGCTGCGAACTCGAGGTGGATGTCCTTTGCGGCGGTTGTCTGGCTGGCGGTGATGGAGACCGATGCGGCCTGATCGAAACCGTACTGATCGGGATAAAAGCGCGGAGCGAAGAACCCGGCATCGTCGTAGGCGACGATCCGGTACGTGCCCGGCGGCAGAACGATCGCGTAGTCTCCGGAGGCGTCGGTCGTCGAGAATGCCCGCCGCGAGCCGGAGAGGTTGTACGCGGCGACGGTCGCCTGCGCGAGCGGCTGCCCGGCGGTCGAGATCGTGCCCGCGACCTTGCCGCCGATCTGCAGAGCGAAATCGATGGAAATCGGCTGGGTGGAGACGGAGGTCTCCGGCGAGGTGTCGAACGAATCGGCATCACCGTCGAATGTGGGGGCGTATGCGCCGGTGGGGTCGTACGCCAGGATGCGGTAGTCGCCCGCCTGAAGCGAAAGCGCGTAGTGGCCGGCTGAATCGCTGGTCGCTGTCCCCTGCACGATTCCAGTCCGGCCATAGGCTGACACGACCATCGATGCGAGCGGCACGTGGGTCCCGGCGGTCCTGACCGTCCCGGTGACGCTCGTGGCGGCGGCGGCGGTTGCGAAGGCGAGGCTGGCGAGAGCCAGGCGGGCGGCGATACTGCAGGAAACGCGCATTGGGGGAGATCGGTCACACGGATTCTAGTAGGATTCAGCCGGCCGCGAATGAATTCACCTCGGCCGGGACTCATCGCCCGGATGCGCCTGCGGACGAAGCTGGCGTTGGTGATGACCGCGATTCTGGCCGTCATCTCCGCCGCCGTCTTCATCTATTTTCCGGCCGCCCTGAAGCGGCAGGCGCTGGAATCGGTCGCCCAGAAAGCGGCCGTGGTGGCCGATGTGACGGCCATCAGCGTGGCTCCCGGGCTGCAGGCGCACGATCGCGTGCGGGTGGCCGAGGCACTGGCGGTCCTGCATCGGAATCCCGACCTGGTCTACTACTCGGTCCTGGACAGGGAGGGGAAGGCCTTCGCCTCGTTCAACGAAATGGTCGCCGCGCGCGAGGGGCCGTTTCCCGAAGCGCACCGGCCGCGCAGCACCGAGCCGGTCCTCGGCGGGTCGGCAGCCGGGACGCCGAGTGAGACGGACGGCGCCTTCTCGCCGCGCAACGACGTCTATCAGACGACGACGCCCGTGCGGGAACACGGCGTGCGGGTCGGCGTGCTGGTCATCGGGTTCTCGCTCGATCGGGTCTGGGACGAGATCTCGCGGAGCAGGGCAGCAGTCGCGCTGGTGACGTTCATCGTTTTCGGGGTGATGGTCGTCGCCGTGTTCGCCCTGAGCACACTGATCACGGGGCCGCTGGAGCGGATCGCGCGCACGTCGGAGCAGATCGCCGCGGGAGCGCTTTCCAGCCGGGCTGACATCGACGCGCAGGACGAAGTGGGGCAACTGGCGCGTTCGTTCAACACCATGCTCGACCGGCTGGCGGCGGCGCGTGCGGACCTCGAGTCGCTCAACCGCACGCTCGAGGACCGGGTCGAGGCGCGCGCCCGGGAGCTGATGCACGAGATTACCGAGCGGCGCCGCGCGCAGCGCGCGCTCAAGAGCTCCGAGGAGCGCTACGAACTGCTGTTCAACCGCAATCTGGCCGGCGTCTACATCGCGTCGGACGACGGCCGCATCATCAGTTGCAACGACGCCTGTGCCCGGATTTTTCGCTACGAAACGCGCGAGCAGTTCCTCGCCGATCGGGGGGAGATCGGTTACATGAACCCGCGGGACCGCGATTCGGTCATGCGGCGCCTGCACGCCGACGGCGCGGTGGTCAACGAGGAAGTCGAGTTGCGCGACCGCAACGGCAGCGCGGTGTGGGCGCTGGAGAACGTCCGGCTGATCCCGGCGCAGGACGGCGCCGAGCCGACGCTGGAAGGCATCCTGCTCGACATCACCGATCGCAAGCGGGCCGAAGAGGAGATCGTCTACAAGGCCTTCCACGACTCGCTGACCGATCTGCCGAACCGCGCGCTTTTCCTCGACCGTCTCGTGGTGGCCCTGGCCCAGGCGGTGCGGCGGGAGCATCTGCTGGCGGTGATGTTTCTCGATCTCGACGATCTGAAGGCAGTGAACGACACGCTGGGGCACGCGGTCGGAGATGCGCTGCTGAAGAAGGTCGCCGCGCGCCTCACCGAGACCCTCCGCGAAAGCGACACGGTCGCCCGCGTCGGGGGCGACGAGTTTCTCGTCCTCCTGAGCGACGTCGACGACGAGCACGACGTGGAAGCGATTGCCCGCAAGGTGTTGACGGAAGTAGCGCGGCCCTACCACGTCGAAGATGACGAGCTGCAGATCACCACGAGCATCGGCGTGGCCGTCTATCCCACTGACGGATCGACGCCGGAGCTTCTGATCCGCAACGCCGACGGCGCGATGTACCGCGTCAAGGGGGCCGGCGGCAACGCATTCGAGTTCTGCAACCGCGCCGTTCCGAGCGTGGGGCGGCTCACGCTCGAGGCCGAGCTTCGGCGGGCCATCGAGCGGGAGGAGTTCGTCCTCTGGTTCCAGCCGCAGGTGAGGATCGATTCGCGCGAGCTCGTGGGGGTCGAAGCGCTCGTCCGCTGGAACCATCCGGAGCGGGGCATCATCCCGCCTTCGGCCTTCATTCCAGCCGCCGAGCACACCGGGCTGATCTCCGCCGTCGGTGCGCGGGTGTTGCGTCTGGCCTGCATGCAGGGCGCGGAATGGGCGCGTACGGGCTTCCGGCCGCTGCGGATCGCCGTGAACGTCTCGCCGCGGCAGCTCTTTCAGCGCAATTTCGTCGGCGCTTTCGAGCGGGTGCTCGAGGAGACGGGCTTCGACCCGAAGCTGCTGGAGTTCGAGCTGACCGAGAGCGTCGCCGTCCAGCGTAGCGACCGCAGTCTGCGCATTCTGCGGCGGCTCCGCGAGATCGGCATCGGCATCGCGGTCGACGATTTCGGCACGGGGCAGTCGTCGCTGAGCTATCTGAAGGACTTTCCGGTGGACACAGTCAAAGTGGACCGGAGCTTCGTGATGGGAGTGGCGGCACGGTCGAGCGATCAGTCGATCGTGCGCGCAGTGCTGCTCGTGGCGAACCAGCTCGATCTGCGCACCGTGGCCGAGGGCGTGGAGACCGAGGAGCAGTGCGCGTTTCTCCGCGAGAACGGCTGCCGCGAGATCCAGGGTTTCCTCGTCAGCCCGCCGTTGCCGCCGTGGGTCCTGGAGAAGGATTTCCTGCGCCACGCCGCGCTGCCCGTGTGACCGCGGGGCTTACATCGCCGAGTGTCGCGCCAGTTGCTGGGCCACGAAGGCCCGCGCCGCCGGGTCCTGCTCCACGCTCCAGTTCAGCGCCAGCGCCGTCATGGTGTTGTCGTCTTCCTGATTGAACAGCACCAGGCCGCGAATGCCGCGGCGGAAAGTGTGATCGATGTGGTAGAACGCCTGCCGGTACCACTCGTAGGCATTCCCACCTTTGGTGAGCGTTCCGAACTCGCAGATCATGATCGGCTTCTTGAGCGCGAGCAGCCCCGGATAGGCCTTCTCCAGGATCTGCTGGAAGCTCCACCAGCGCGACCACGACGCCACGTTCCCGTAGTTGAGCACGCCGATGCCAACCCAGTCGACGAACTCCAGACCGGGGTAGTAGTACTCGAACCACGGCATGGAGATGTGCGGCGACCAGACCCAGAGGACGTTGTCGGCGCCCATCTTCTGGAAGATCAGATGGACGTGCTTCCAGGCGGCGATGAAGTCCTCAGGTCGGTTTCCGTTCTGCGGTCCCCAGGGGTAGCGGTAGGGGTCGTTCATCTCGTGTGCGAAGCGGAGGAACATCGGCTTTCCGTAGGCCGCGGCAGCCTTCGCCCAGGCCACGACGTAGAAGTCGTAGTCGCCGCGGGCGATCGCTGCCAGGCAGGCATATTCGCGTTCCGCAACGCGCGGGAGATTGGGGCGCAGCCGTTCGTCGAAGTCGACGACCCACGGTTCCCAGGTGATCATGGGGACCGATCCCATCCGGTTGATCGTGTCGACCATGCGCGTGGGGAACTGTTCGGTCGGTTTGTCTCCCCAGGCGACGTAGAAGGAGATGATCGGGAACTTGTAGTCGAGGTCGGTCTCGAACTTCTCCATGCCGGCGAACGTGTTTGGGAAGCCGCCGTCGTAGACGCCGAAGAGCATCATCGCCGGATTGCGGAGCGCGGTGACCGAGGCGAGCGTCGGACGCAGCGGGGCGAGGTAATCGCGGCGCGAACTCCGGCGCACGCTGGTGACGACGTTGCCTTCCACGTCCGAAAAGCGCTGTGCGAGATTGATGATGCGGTCGCCGAGAGCGTTGTAGGCGGAGCGGAATCCGGCGCCGAGGCCAATCTGAAACAGCAGCCCGATGGCGATCAGCCACCCGAGCGCGAAGAATGCGAACTGATATCGCTTCCCTGCCTTCATGACTCGGAACGCTCCCGGTCGCGCCAGGCGGCGTAGATCCGGCCGCTCATGAGCACCATGTTCACCATGGTGAAGGCCACCATGCCGAACGTCACTTCCGTGGTGATGCGGACCTCTGACTCCGGCAGGATGAACAACTGCAGAAACGCGGTCCATCCCACGGTGAGGAGCGAGAAGAGCACGATGACCATCGGCACGCGCGCCAGCGTCCAGAACCGGCCGCTACGCCGCTCCTTGGCCGTCGGAATGTACGGCACCGCGACGCCGAGCAGCGCGAGCAGCAGACCCTCGAGATAGACGTTCCACGTCCCGATCTTCAGCAGCGTTCCGCGCCAGTGAATGCCGCGCTCCCGTGCCGGATCACAGAGCCACCGCTGTACGAATCGATAGAGGATCACTCCCAGCAGCCCCGCCGGCAGCGCGTGCTGGACGTATTCGGAAAGCAGAAACGCCGCCGGCTGCTCTCCGGTCCACAGGTACAGCAGCGGAATGGTGATGTAGATGAACGAGGTGAGACCGACGATGTAGTAGCTGCCGATCATGAAATAGGAGATCCTCTGGTGGATGGTCAATCGGCGGAATGCCCGAGGATACTCCCGAAAGAGAACGTCGTGGACGCCGCGCGACCATTTCAGCTGCTGTTTGAGAAAGGAGCCGAGGTCCGACGGGACCAGCCCGCGCGAGACGATCTCCGGGACATACACCGACCGCCATCCCTCCGCGTGAAGGCGGATCGAAGTGACCAGATCTTCGGCCAGTCCGATGCCGTGACCGCCGATCGAAAGGAGCGCCTTGCGGCGGAACGTGCAGTTCGCGCCGATGGCCACGGCCGTCCCCGTGCCGTGCATCCCCTCCAGGATCGGCCCGTAGAATGAAAACGTCTGCTCGGCTGCCGCGCGGGCCACGAACGACTCTCCCGGATTGTGATACGCCTGCGAGACCTGGACGAAGCCGACCGCTTCGTCCGCGAAGTACCCCAGCACGCGGTCGAAAAACTCCGGAAAGGGGATGTGATCGGGATCGAGCACGAGGATGTATTCCTCGCGGGTCCGTTCGAGGGCTGCGTTGATCTTTCCGGCTTTGGCGCCCGGGATCCCGACGAGTTCGAGGTGCACCGCTCCCATCTCCTGAGCCAGCGCGGCGAAGCGCGGATCCCGTGTGTCGTCCAGGAGATAAGTCGTGTGCGGATAGCGTACTGCGCGTGCCGCCGCGAGCGTTCGGACGAACATCTCGTACGGCTCGCCGGGAGAGGACGTGGTGAAGATGGCCACCGAGAGCCCGTCGGGGGCGGGGAGGGGATCGGGCTGCTCGATGTGGAAGACGTTGTACCACCCGACCATCATGCGGAACACGCCGTACCACGTGGCGAGCGACAACAGGACGAAGAGCAGCGGCTGATTGACGTGCTCCATCCGGAACCACCACAGCGCGAAATAGACGACGCTCCACAATCCGAGGAAGAGCAGCACGCCGAGCACGGCGCGCTCCCACAGGCGCACGGGGGCCGCGCGCCGATGGCGGAAGATCTCACCGGGTTCGGACCACGCTCGCGCGGAACTCATTCGCTCGATAGAAAACCGTCGTCTCTCGTTGGACCGAGATCTCGAGAGTGTATTGCGGAGTCACCGCCAGCGCTGCGCCGACAGAGATCCGAGTCGGGTGGAACGTCCGCCGGAAGCCGAAGGCAAAGATCGTCGGAGGCAGTGGCGAGGGCCCGTTCGCCGGGCCGAATGCTTCGGCGCGGTCGCGCGCCACGCCGGCCTCGAGTTGCAGTCGGAAGCTCATCCGGCCGGTGACCGCGTCGGATGCGGCGACGATGGCGCGCGCCTCGCGCAGATCCTGCGGCGTCCAGTACGGCGTGTACGCACCGCGGTAGTCGTAGAGGAACTGCGCACCGGAGCGCTGTGAGGTGATCGCCTCGACGTAGAAACGGCTTTCGCGCGTGTCGTGCAGCGCGCCCGATGCGCCCGCGCGGACGATCAGGCCGCCGCGCCGCACGACCGGCCACAATCCGTAGCCCTGCGCGTACCAGCCGCGGTTCCGGTCGAAATATCGGAGCGATCCCCCTTCGAATCCCGCGAGCCAGTTCTTCCCCGTCGAGCGGTTCCAGGCAGCGAACATCCGCGTGACCGCGGGATGATCGCGGACCGCGGTCGCAGTGCGCAGCAGTGCGCTGCGGTCCGCAGCGATCTCGAACGAGGATGCGCCCCCGGTGCGGAATCGAAGTGAGAGGCTGCCGGTCGGCCGCGTCGTCCCGTCCGGCGAGCGGAGAACGCCGAGGGCGGCCCTGATCGTCAGCCGCTGCCACGGCAGGACGGTCTCGTTGGCAATCGAGACGAACGGCTCGCTGCGCACCGCGGCCAGCGTTGGATCGTCCGCACGGTATCCGCCGGCCGTGATGTCCCAGCGCGTCAGCGGATCGGTGAAGATCGACGCCTCCGCCTCGGACCGCCACAGGCGGTACGGCTGATCGTCATCGATGCCGTCGATGAGCAGGCGCTCGCTGTCGCGGCTGGCGAGCTCGATCGCATGCAAGTCCCTCGAGGCCGTCATTCGCTCCGGATGCGCGGCAGCGATCGAGCGGAACTCGCGCGCCGCCGTCCGGAAGTCTCCCTGCCAGTAGGCCGCCGTCGCTGCCCCCTCGGCGGCGTCGAGGTTGCCGGGGTTCTCGGAAGCGAGGCGGAGGAACATCGCCCGCGCCTCGCGGTAGTGCCCCTCCCACAGGAGCACCCGGGCCAGGCCGATCCGGACCGGCTCCGATCGGGGATCGCGCAGGAGGATGGCGCGGTACATCTGTTCGGCTTCGGCGAAGTGGCGGTCCCACGCGAGGCGCTGTGCGTCCTCGAGCGTCGGCGGGGGAGCAGTGGCGCGCAGGAGCGTCATCGCCATGAACAGCAATGCGCCGTGCATCGCCACAAGAGTACGTCATGCGGACCGGGGGATCGATCGCCGTGGGCCGGATAACGGTATAATCGGCCACCGTTCAGCAACATAGGATGACCCGTACAGCCGAGTTGTCCACGGCTTAGCGCATGACCGAACAACCTGCGCCCACGTCCATGACCTCAGGCAGCCGCCTCGTCGTGCAG
>DATFUW010000365.1:0-2907 GCA_035260605.1 Thermoanaerobaculia bacterium
CCGTTCCATGTTCGCATCGATCGCCTCGCGATACGACCGCGCGAACACGATCCTGTCGGCCGGCGTGCATCACCGCTGGCGCCGCCGGGCGGTGCGGCGGGCTGAGGTGCACAGCGGGCAGCGGGTGCTCGACTGCGCGACCGGAACGGGCGATCTGGCCATCGCCTTCCACCGCGCCGGCGCCGCGGTCGTGGGGATCGACTTCACGCCGGAGATGATCGCGCTGGCGCGCGCCAAGGACCCTTCCATCCGCTTCGAGGTCGCCGATGTCTTGTCGCTTCCCTACTCGAACGCGAGCTTCGACGTTGCCAGCATCGCCTTCGGGATCCGCAACGTCGCCGACCCGGTGCTGGGGATCGCGGAGATGGCGCGCGTGGTGCGCCCGGGCGGGCGGGTGGTGGTGCTCGAGTTCGGGCAGCCGCGCAACCGCGCCTTTCGCTCCCTCTACGACGTCTACCGCCGCCGGATCCTGACGCGCCTCGGCGGCGCGATCACCGGCGAGCGCGAGGCCTACGACTACCTCGAATCATCCGCCTCGCGGTTCCCGTGCGGGGAGGAGTTCGTCTCGCTGATGCGCCGCGGCGCGCGCTTCGCCGACATCCGCCTCGAGCCGCTGACGTTCGGGATCGCCTGGCTGTACGTGGGAATCGTTTGAGTTTGCCGATCAGAAATCTCTTCGGGACCGGGAAGGCGGCGGAGAGCGCCAGGCCGTCCTCGAACGCGTCCGGCTCGATCCAATCTCCTTCTTTCCATGAGGTCGCGCCGCATGGCTGGCGCTGCTGATCCATCAGCTCCCCGCGAAACCCGATTACCTGCGCGTGATGACGGCCTGCCGCCTCCAGCGGATTGGAGCGCTGGCCGTGAAGAACACGGTCCCGCCGATCTCGCCGCGCTCCCCGATGGTTTCGAGGCCGTCCGGGCCATCGACGATTTCGGCGCGCCGAAGAGCCGGCGTTACAAACAGTGCTCGATCGAAGCCGGGCAGGGTCCACGATGTCGAAACTCGATCTACACGGGCGCATCTGGGCACGCGCGCCGGCATCCACGTCGACCGCATGGCCAGCGCCTCGCTGATCCGGCGCTTCATCGACCGCCAGGCGAAGTTCCGTTTCGTGAAGTCGGGCCAGAGGCCGTCGAACAAGGAGGTCCGCTTCGACATGTTCGAGGCCGACTTCACGCACGAGCGCGACCGCTGCACGTTCGAGGTCCGCCTGCAACGCGCCGGAATCGGCGACCGCGCCCTGCAGGCCATCGGCCAGATCGTGCACGACATCGATCTGCGCGACGACAAATTCAAGCGGCCGGAGACCGCCGGCGTGGCCATGCTGATCCGCGGCATCACCCGCGCGCATGCCGAAGACTCCCGCCGCCTTCGCCGCGCCCTGGAGGTCTTCGACGAGCTCTACGCGTCGCTGGAATTCACGGCCGCGAGTAGTCGTCGATCACCCGTTCGATCGCCTGGCGGCACACGCGGCAGAACCCCACCTCGTCGCGAGTGAACATGATGCAGTCGACCTCGGGGCGGTATAGCCCCCGCGGCTCGTACGACGCTCCCTCGAACGCCCCGACCTTCCCGGCGTACTGCTGCGAGCCGAGAGACTTCGTCTCCCACTCCCGCTCGTCGGTGAAGAGCTTGTCCATCACGCTCTCCGGAAGGTTCTCGGCGCGGATGCGCGCCCGCTCCGCCTGCACCTCGCGGCTGTGCTTCTCGAACTCCGCCTTGTCCCACGGCGTCGGCAGCGGCACGCCGGGATCGGCGGCCCATTTCGGATGCGCGCCGTTCGACGTCACGTTCGGCTCCCACGGCTCGGGATGCTGCTCCGCCCCGCTCGTGGTGTAGGCCACCGGCGAGGTGTAGTACTCGTCGGCCAGCGCGGCGAAGTGGTGCCCGAACTCGTGCACGAAGATGTATTCCGAGAACGCGCTGTCGACGCACGCGGTCGCCTGATCGCGGAAGATCCCGCCGCCGCCGTAGGTCTTCTCATTGACCAGGATCTCCAGATAGTCGTACGGTGCGGACGCGGCGACATCGCGCATGCGGTGGTCGTCGAGCGTCAGCACGTACCGCTCGGAATCGAAGATGTTGTAGGTCACGCCGGTCTTCGTGCGCCGGAAGTCGCCGGTCCGCGGCCGATCGATCCCGCTCACCGGCTCGATCAGATCGAGCGCCCGCACGTTGAAGTCGCTCCTGCGGCTCCTGTACGGCTCGGTGGCGAACAGCTTGCCGATCATCCGCTGCACGTCCTTGTGGAACTTCGGCATCTCCGCTTCGGTGTATCCCTCGCCGATGACCAGCAGATCGACCTTCGTCGCCGGCGGCCCGTTTTCGATCACCTCCCACACGTGTCCCGCGGGCGGGCGGTCGGCGGGATTGACGAAGCGCGAGTTCGGATCGATGACCGCGGAGAAGATCTCGTGGAAGGCGCTGTCGGCGCCCCGCTTCTCGATCACCAACTGCACCGGCTGCTTCGGCCAGGGAAAGCGGACCGACTCCTCGAACGTGCCGGGGTGGTCCCTGGCCTCGTCGGTGGTGACCCATTCGCCGAACACCGAGGCGAAGCCGCGCGAGTAGAGGACCTGATTCGTGGCGCGGTCGATCACCTCGAACAGGTAGTTGCCGAGGTTCAGCGTGTCGAGCAGCCGCGTCCGGCTTCCGGGCCATGGCCCGTCGGACACGACCGAGCCGAGGGCGATGATCTCCTCCCCGCGGTTGCCGGTGTGGAAGTAGTTCACGCGCATCGTCTTGTCGAGGAAAAACTGGTTGAAGTCGACGGCGAACACGTTCGTGGTCACAAAGAGGCAAACGATCAGCAGCTTGCGCATGGGCGGATTGTAAACTTGACTTCATGCTCACGGCGCTGTTCCTCCTCCTGACCACGCAGCAGTTCCAGGAGAAGATCACCGTCG
>DATFUW010000366.1:0-3112 GCA_035260605.1 Thermoanaerobaculia bacterium
GCGGATCGCCGCGGTACAACTGCTCTCCGTCTTCACCACGCTCGCTTTGCTGACGATTCCCATGGGCATCCACCGCCCCGATCTCCTCGGAACGGCGCTGGCATCGGCCATCGTCACCGTGAGCGGGACGCTCCTTTTCGCAATTCTTTCCGTGCGGTGGCTGCGATGATCGCCGCGCTGCTGGCCACCGCGGTCGCCGTCGAGATCTTCTGCGCGATTGCCTTCGCCGCCGTGCGGTCGACGCTCGACCGGCTCCATTACGTCAGCCTGGCGGCGCTCACCGGTCCGCTGCTGATCCTCGCGGCCATCGCCCTACAGGAGGGATGGTCGAAGAACCTGCCGGAGGCCGTCCTGACGATCCTGATCGTCGCCGCGTCGAGCCCGGTGACCGCACACGTGATCGGCTCCGCTGCCTACCGCCTGGAGGTCCTGCAGCGTTCGGACGGAGAGGAGGAGAGCGAGGAGCGGGCGTGATCTGGCTTCAAACGGTCCTGCTGCTGCTCATCGCGGCGTTCGGAGCGGGCGTGGTCGCCACGCACGAGTCGCGCAATCAGGTCCTGGTGCTCACGGCGTTCGGGATGCTGCTGTCGCTCGAGTTCTTCGCCGCCGGCGCGCCCGATGTCGCGCTCGCGGAGATCGTCGTCGGTGGGGTCGCCCTGCCGGCGCTCATCATGCTGGCGCTGGCGCGGACGGAAGGGCGGCACCGATGAGCCGGCGCGTTCGCCTCATCGTCATGCTCATCTTCGCTCCCGCATTCGCGGCCCTGCTCGGATGGGCCGTCGCCGGGCTCGAGCCGTTTGGCACCACCGTCACGGCCTACGCCACGACGGTCGAGTCCGTGGCACCAAGAGAGCAGCAGATCTCGAATATCGTCGCTTCGGTCGTGTACGACATTCGCGCGTTCGACAGCCTCGGTGAGGAGATGATCCTGTTCGCCTCGGTCAGCGGCGTCGTGCTCCTGCTTCGTGAGCGGCGCGGCAAGCGCGCCCACTCCGCGAGCCGGTCGATCGAGGCCACCGATCTGGTGCGCCTCACGGCCCTCGTCTGGAGTGTCCTCGCCGTGGCCTACGGCGTTTTCCTCGCCGGCAACGGTCATCTCTCGCCCGGAGGAGGATTTCAGGGCGGCGTAGCCACGCTCGCGGCGCTGGTCCTGTTCTACCTCGCCGCGGGAACGCGCCGCATGCAACGTTTCGCGCCGACGACCGCCGTGGAGGCCCTCGAGTCGGCGGGTGCATTGGGATTCCTGGCCATCGGCTGCGGCGGAGTGATCGCCGGCTCGGCCTTTCTCTTCAACTGGCTTCCAGCCGGGAAGTTCGGCAGCCTGGACTCGGCCGGCGTCGTCCCTCTAATCAGTTTCGCCGTGGGAATGGAGGTCGCAGCGGGATTCGCCCTGCTCCTCAGCGAATTCGCGCAGCAGCTCGAACAGTGACGCTTCCTGCCGTGCTTCACTTCCTGCCATACGGCGTCGCCATCTGGCTGGCGGTCGTCGGCCTCTTCGGCCTGACACGCAGCCGGAACTTCATTCACCTGACGCTCTGCCTGACGATTCTGCAGGCCTCGACCTACCTGCTGCTCCTTTCGGTCGGATACCGCACCGGCGGGCAGCCGCCGATCGCCAGGGGAGCGACGGCGGCGCCGTTCGTCGATCCCATTGTGCAGGCCCTGACGCTGACCGACATCGTCGTGGGGGCGACAGTGACCGCGCTTCTGCTCTCCATGGCCGTGCAACTGCACAATCGCGGCGTCTCGCTCGATCCCGAGAGCGAGAAGCCGTTTCGAAAATGACGTTCGACGATCATCTGCCCATGCTGGTCATCGCGGCCCCGCTCATGGTGGCCACCGTGCTGGCCGCGTTGCGCCGGCAAGTTCCGCGGCGGGTCGTCGAATCGATCAGCATCGCCACGGCCGCCGCCGTGCTCGCCGGCTCCGTCCGCATCGCCATGCTGGCGTGCAGACGCGTGCCTGTGGTCTGGCTGGGCGGCTGGACGCCCCGCCACGGAATGGCGCTGGGGATCGCACTCAGCGCGGAGCCGATCGGTGCAGTGCTCGCCGCGTTCGCCGCGACCCTCATTCTCGCGGGCCTCCTCTTCTCCTGGCATTACTTCGACGACGTCCGCGGCCTCTATCACTCACTGATGCTGATCTTCCTCGCATCGATGGTGGCGTTCTGCTTTTCGGGCGACGCGTTCAATCTCTTCGTCATTTTCGAACTGATGAGCGTCGTGGCGTTCGCTCTGACCGGTTACAAGATCGAGGAAAGCTCGCTGGAAGGGGCGTTCAACTTTGGCGTGACGAACAGCGTCGCCGCGCTGCTGATGCTCACCGGAATCGCCCTGCTCTACGCCCGCACCGGCGCGCTCAACCTTGCGCAGATCGGCCGCACGCTCGCCGCAGGGCCGCTCGACGGGCTCGTGATCGTGAGCCTCGTCCTGGTCCTCTCGGCACTCATGATCAAAGGCGGAATCGTTCCTTTCCACTTCTGGCTCTCCGACGCGCACGCGGTCGCGCCCACGCCCGTATGCGTCCAGTTCTCGGGACTCATGATCGCGCTCTGGCTCTACGGCGCCGCGCACATCTACTGGTTGGTCTACGCCGAGGCCGTCGCCCCGATCCGCGAGACCCTTCAGTGCATCCTGCTGGTCATGGGGGCGATCACCGTGATTCTTGGCGGCGTCATGAGCCTCTTCCAGCGGCACATGAAGCGGATGCTCGCCTTCTCTTCCATCAGCCACATGGGAATCCTCCTGCTCGGGTTCGCGGGGCTCGACGCGCGCTCCACCGCGGCGTCGGCGCTCTACATCGTCGGGCACGGTCTGGTGAAGGGCGGTCTCTTCCTGCTGACCGGAATCCTGCTGCACCGCTTCGGGACGGTCGATCAGGTCGCCCTCTACGGCGCGGGCAAGGAACTGAAATTCACCGGCGCCTGGTTCTTCGCCGGCGGGTTGCTGCTGGCCGGTCTCTCGCCCTTCGGCGTCTGGTTCGGCGAGGCGCGGATCGATGAGGCCCTCGGTGGTATCGGACTGCACTGGCCTGGATGGATCATCGTCGCCGGGAGCGCGCTGACGGGCGCCGCTGTGCTCCGCGCCGGCGCCCGTGTCTTCCTCGGCATCGG
>DATFUW010000367.1:0-3481 GCA_035260605.1 Thermoanaerobaculia bacterium
CGCAGTTCGTTCCTCTCTTCTCACTCGACGAAGGGACGGCGGCGTTCAGCGAGGACGAGCCGCTGGTTCCGGAGAAGCGGGTGTTTCTGCTCTCCCCGGAGACACTGGTGCTCGAGGGAATCCGCTCGATCACCAACGGCCTCGTGCTCCGGCGGTCGCTCGGCGACCTCAAGCGGGAGATCGCTCCGGCGCGGCAGTCGCGGCTGAGCATCGAGGCCACTCCGCTGAGCGAGAGCGAGCGGCGGATCGCCGAATCGCTTCGGGAACGCCAGACGATCGAGGCCTTCCTCAAGCAGTTCGCCACCGAATCGGTGACCGCCGCGAAAGTGGTGATCGCCATGATGGCTCTCGGACTGTTCGCCATCGTCGATCAGACGTCCGAGGAGGTGCCGGAGATCAATACCGCCGACATGCAGCGCGATCTCGAGCTCCTGGCGGCGATCGGATCGAGCGATCAGCGGTCGCTCCGCGCCGTGGCGCTGTCGCGCCAACTGACATCGATGGACCACTACCAGGTCCTCGATGTGCCCCGGGCCGCCTCGCGCGCGCAGATCATCACCGCTTCGGAGGAGCACAAGAAGCGCTACGACCCCGCGACGTATCCGCCGATCGTGCGGGAGTCGATCCAGACGATCAACCGGCGGATCGACGAGGCGACGCTCACCCTCCGCGACCCCGTCCGCCGCCAGGCCTACGACAAGCTGATGCACCAGCAGGGCGGCCGCGGTCAACCGGAGATGCAGAAGCGTCTGACGCAGCGAGTCATCGCCGAGCAGAACTTCGAGAAGGCGAAGGAGCTGAGCATCACCGGCGACTATTACGGGGCCATCGTGCTGCTGCGCCAGGCGGTGGAATTCGCTCCCGACCACGCGCCTGCCTGGTACCTCCTCGGGCAGTGTCAGGAACGAAACCCAAAGTGGCGCCGCGACGCGGCCGAGAGCTATCAGCGCGCCTTGTCGATCGATCCCAACGATGTCGACTCTCTCATCTCGCTCGGCGATCTCTACAGGGCCGAGGGGATGGCCTCACGCGCGCAGGCGTGCTACGAAGACGTGCTCAAGATTCAGGCGGACAACCAGCAGGCCCGCAGCCGTCTGCAGCACATGGGCGTGCAGAAGAAGTAATCGCAGACGCTACAGGTCTTCGCGGCGGTTGTCGGCCAGGTCGTCTTCCAAATCTTCGGCAGGTTCGGGGGCGTTCTCGCCGCTGTGTTCTTCGCGGCCGGATCCTTCGTACCCGAGCGATTCCTTGCCGCGGATCGTGTTGATCCTGACGACCTCCGACTCTGTCGCTCCCTTGTCGTCGTTCGCCATGGCTACATCAGTTCGTGCATGATCTCGTCCAACGCCTCGCGCGGCGGCCGGGTGGCGGCCTCGTCCAGCGCGTAGAGCGGCCGGTCGATCGTATGCAGGAGGCTGATGAAGCTCTTCTTCTGCGGCTGAAGGTGGACCAGACCGGTCAGCATGACGCCCTCGGTCACCGACTTGTGCAGCCGGCGGAGGGCCTGCATCGGATCGGAGGGGTCGTAGTCCTCTTCCAGCTTCTTGAGGATGATGCGCGAGCCGTCGTGCATCGTCACTTCGCGCACTTCGCCCGGCGCGTAGTCGACCTGGATCTGCTCGTAGGACGGAACGAACCCGATCTGCTGCAGCAGCTCGTCATGCTCTTTCGAGTACTGATAGCCCTTGGTCGAACCTTCGTGATTGTTGAACGTCACGCAGGGGGAAATGACATCGATGACCGACAGGCCGTCGTGGGCGATGGCCGCCTTGAAGATGTTGACCATCTGCTTGGGATCGCCGGCGAAGCCGCGGGCCACGAAGCCGCAGCCGAGCTCGACGGCCAGGGCGCAGAGGTCCATCGGCGGCAGATCGTTGATCACGCCGGTCTTGAGCTTTGATCCCTCGTCGGCCGTGGCGGAGAACTGTCCCTTGGTCAGTCCGTAGACGCCGTTGTTCTCGATGATGTAGATCATCGGAATGTTGCGCCGCACCATGTGCATGAACTGGCCGAGTCCGATCGACGCGGTGTCGCCGTCGCCGGAGACGCCGATCCCGATCAGGCTGCTGTTGGCCAGGATCGCGCCGGTGGCCACGGCCGGCATGCGGCCGTGCACGGCATTGAACCCGTGCGCCCGGCCGAGGAAATACGCCGGGGTCTTCGACGAGCAGCCGATGCCGGAGAACTTCGCCACGTGCTCCGGATCGACGCTCATCTCATAGAACGCGCGGATGATCTGACTGCTGATGGCGTCGTGCCCGCATCCGGCGCAGAGCGTCGACTCGCCGCCGCGGTAATCGGTGGCCTTGAGGCCGAGGCGGTTTTCCTTGGGGACTTCGGTTCCGAGTTTCAGGACTGAGTCAGCCATGGGTCTTTTCAATCCTCCGTGATCGTCAGGGTGGCGGCGCGCTGATCGATGCCGACGCGAGTGACCGTCTCGCCGTTGCCTTCCATTGCCAGCACGGCGTCGGTGATGGAGCGCGCGTCGCACGGCAGTCCGGTGTAATGCAGGATCTTGCGAATCTTCCGCTGCTCCTCGCCGAGGGCCAGGCGGATCAGATCGCCCATCTGTCCGTCGCGGTTCTGCTCGACGACATAGATGTGATCGTGCGCCGCGACGAACTCGTGCAGCTCGTTCGTGAACGGGAGCGCGCGGAGGCGGAGATAGCTCGTCTCCACGTCGCGCTCGCTCCGAAGCTGATGCCGTGATTCCTGCAGCGGGAAGTCGGTCGTACCGTAGGCAATGAATCCGATCTTCGCGCGCTGGCGCCGGTCGACCACCGGCTTCGGCACGTACTGCTTCGCCGTTTCGTACTTCTTCGTCAGGCGGTCGACCGTGGACTTGTAGTCCTCGGGGCGTTCGGAGTAGCGGGCGAAGGCATCATGGCCCGATCCGCGCGTGAAGTACGACGGCGCGTCGGTGCCGGGAAGCGTCCGGTACGGAATCCCGTCGTCATCGACGTCGAGATAGCGTCCCCACTTGCCGCCGAGCTCCTGGAGCTTCTGCTTTGTGAGGACCTTCCCGCGGCGATAAGGCTTCTCCGGATAGGAGAATGGATCGGACATCCAGTTGTTCATCCCCAGATCGAGATCGGAGAGGACGAAGACCGGCGTCTGGAAGATCTCGGCCAGGTCGAGCGCCTCGATGGCGAAGTCGAAGCATTCCGAAACGCTCGACGGGATCAGGGCGATGTGCTGCGTGTCGCCGTGCGAGAGATACATCACCTCGAAGATGTCTCCCTGCGCGGTGCGAGTCGGCAGACCGGTGGAAGGGCCGACGCGCTGGATGTCCCAGATCACGCCGGGGATCTCGGAGAAGTATCCCAGTCCGGCAAACTCGGCCATCAGCGAGACGCCGGGACCGGAGGTGGAGGTCATCGACCGCGCCCCCGCCCACCCCGCGCCGAGGACCATCCCGATCGCGGCCAGCTCGTCTTCGGCCTGGACGATGGCGAAGGTGGCCTTGCCGTCGGGGCCGATG
>DATFUW010000368.1:0-3315 GCA_035260605.1 Thermoanaerobaculia bacterium
CCACGTCCTCGAGCCGTCCGGTCTTCATCTTTTCCAGGTTTTCGCGGTAACGGCCCTTCCAGTCGGTGTGCGCCTTCGGCACCCGCTGCTCGAGGAGGCTGAAGAGGCTCCTGATTTCCTTCTGCTGGTAGAGGCGGCGAAGGCCGACCCGGTCCGTGTTCTGAGTCGGGACCATCAGCCGCGAGTTGTTGCCGAGCAGTCTGAGGTGGTAGTAGATGTCACCCGCACCCATGATCGCTGACTCGCCGATCTGTTCCACGATGGTCACACCGTGGTTCGGATAAACGAGCTTTTCCCCGACTTTGAATCCCATTTTCGTTGACGACAATGAAGGCTCCTTTCGGATGTGTCGGAATACAGAAGGGAGCGGAATTCTACGTCAGCGACCCGATGGCGTCAAACCTTGATATGCGCGTACCAGGCTCAGAAGTTGGCAGCGAAGGGTGACGTAAATCACTGCATTCGTTGGATGTATGGCCGCCTCGCAGGCGGCTGGGGAGGGAGGGCCGATGTAGAGCCGCCTCTCAGGCGGCTGGGGCGGGGGGCCGGCTGGAGAGCCGGCGCTACACCGGCTGGAGAGCCGGCGCTACACCGGCTGGAGAGCCGGCGCTACACCGGCTGGAGAGCCGGCGCTACACCGGCTGGAGAGCGGGCGCTACACCGGCTGGAGAGCCGGCGCTACACTACGGACGGAGCTTGCGGACCAGCTCATGGATGCGGTCGAGCCCCTGCAGGCGCTCAGCCTCGCTGCCGTGCAGCAGGTCCTCGATGGCCAGCAGTTCCCGGTAGACGTCCGGCGTGGCCGGCGCCGGCGCGGTGACCTCGGCGGTGGTCGTAGCTGGCTGCAGGTCATTCGCCAGCCGGGTAGCCATGGCGCGGATCGACGGCACATCGTCGTGGTCGAGTGCCCGAAGGATGGCATTTGCGCTCTGCACCGCATCGGCGTAGGGGCTGTCGGGATTGTCGAAGACCCGCCCCTGGATCAGCGAGAGGACGACGTTGCCGTAGCCCTCCTTCTCCGGGCTGCCGAAGACGCGCACGGTCGCCTGGCGCGCGATCTCCTGCAGGTCGACGCTTTTCGTCTCTCCCGGATTGACGGTGGTGTCGATCTTGACGTTCTGGATGATGGCCGAGTTGCCCTTCACGGGGATGTACTCGATCTCCACGCGGTCGATGTGCACTTTCCGGTTGTGGATCAGCAGCAGGCGCCGCGAGGGGACGCTGATGAGCAGGCGGTAGACGAACGAGCCGCGGACCTCCATCCGCTGGTCGGGCCGCTCGACAGAGAACGATTCCGAGGTGCGGCCTGACTCGAAGCGTTCGAATCCGGCATAGGCGTACGTGCCGTCGCTTCGCTTCCCGCGCAGCAGCTCGATGTCGTCGGTCAGCATGCGGCGGATCAGGTCGTCCGGCAGGTCGTGCTTGGCATAGGCGCCGAAGCGGTCGATGGACCGCGCGTCGTCGGCGACGCGCGCCACCGGGATGTCGGGAACGGCCGCGGCGGCGATCAGGACGGCTGCTGCGATGGCGATCATGCGTGGACCTCCGAAAGGGCGCTGCGGCCGGGAAATCCGGCGGATGAGATGCCGAGCACTTCACAGACGGTGACGCCGAGATCGGCGAAGGTGGAGCGGGTGCCGAGCGGACGCGCGCCCGTCACCCGCGGCCCGGCGATGAGCAGCGGGACGTATTCGCGCGTGTGATCGGTGGAGACGTCGGTGGGATCGCAGCCGTGGTCCGCGGTGATGAAGACGAGGTCGTCGGGCCGGAGCGCCTGCAGCAGCACGCCGAGCTCCTCGTCGAAGGTCTCCAGCGCCCGCGCGTACCCGGGGGCGTCATTGCGGTGTCCGTACTTCGAATCGAAATCGACGAGATTCGTGAAGAGAAACGGCGCTTCCGACTGGCGCACGAGCTCGATGGTCTTGCGCATGCCGTCGGAGTTCGATTCCGTGCGGATTTCGCGGTCGATGCCGACGCGGTCGAAGATGTCGGCGATCTTGCCGAGGCCGATCACTTCCCGTCCCGCCTTGTGCGCGCGTTCCACCACCGTCTCTCCCGTTGGACGGACGGAGAAGTCCTTCCGGTTCGCGGTGCGCTTGAAGTGCCCCTTCCCGCTGCCGACGAAGGGGCGGGCGATGATCCGCCCGACGTTGTGCTCGCCGCGCATCAGTTCGCGCGCCACGGCGCAGATGCGCCACAGCTCCTCGACGGGGATGACCTCCTCGTGCGCCGCGACCTGGAACACCGAATCGGCCGAGGTGTAGACGATCGGCGAGCCGGTGCGCATGTGCTCCTCGCCGAGTTCGTCGAGGATCACGGTTCCCGATGCCGGCTTGTTGCCGAGCGTCTTGCTCCCGATGCGCCGTTCGTACTCCGCGATGACCTCGCGTGGAAAGCCGTGCGGGTAGGTGCGGAAGGGCTCCTTCACGATCAACCCCATCATCTCCCAGTGTCCCGTGGTGGTGTCCTTCCCGGCGCTGACCTCGGCCATGCGGCCGAAGGCCCCGCGTGGGTCGCTCTGCGCCGCGGGCCGCGGCAGGGTGTGCAGCAATCCGAGGCTCGTCAGATTCGGGATGCGCGGGTGCTGCGTCTCCAGCACGTGTCCAAGCGTATTCGAGCCCTCGTCGCCGAAGTCCTTCGCGTCGGGCAACGCACCAATGCCGAGGGAATCGCAAACCAGGATGATCGCTCGCATCCGTTGCATCATGCGTGATGAACGAGGAACTGTCACGTCTCGCCTTTCAGCGTGGGAGCGATTTCTCCGCGTCGACGAGTTCGTGGACCAGTCGCCGGGCCTCCGGCGGCCGTTCGCCGATGGTGACGAACGAGAGAAACCGCGTGCGAAGCTCGGCGGCATCGCGTTGTGCCGCTCCCATCTGAATTCGGGCGAGCACATCTCCGGCCCGCACTTCGTCGCCGGTCTTACGGTCGAACATCACGCCGGCGGCGAAGTCGATGACGTCGTCGGCCTTCTTGCGGCCGGCGCCGAGGTCGACGGTGAACATGCCGGCCTGGTAGGTGTCGATCGCAGTGATGAAGCCGCTGCGCGGGGCCTTCACCTCGATCACATTCTTCGGTTGGGGAAGGTGCGTCGGGTCGCCGCCCTGCGCGGCGATCCACCGGTGGGCCTGCGCGAGCGCGCGTCCATCGCGGAGAGCCTCGTCGAGGGCCTTGCGCGCGGCGCGTTCGTCGAATCTGCCGGACATGACCAGCAGGCGGACGGCCTGCGCGCGCGTCACCTCCTCGACATCCGCCGGTCCCTTGCCTGCCAGGACGTCGAGCGTTTCGGCGATCTCGTTGGCGTTGCCGGCGGCG
>DATFUW010000369.1:0-10111 GCA_035260605.1 Thermoanaerobaculia bacterium
CTTGGCCTCGTTCGAGCTCGGATCGAGGCGGATCATGCGCTCGCCGACGCAGGCCGCCTTCTGCATGTCGCCGATCGAAACGAAGTAGTTCACGAGATTGTTCAGTGCGACGGGCTCGTCCGGATTGAGGCGCAGCGCGGCCAGATTCTCACGCATGGCCTCGGGATAGCGGTCCGGAAAACGGACGAACGCCCGGCCGAGCGCCAGGTGCGCGCGCGCCAGGTTCGGATCCAGCCGCACCGCCTGCCGGGCGTCGTACTCGGCGTTCTCGGCCACGTTGGGTCCTGTCTCGAGCGCCCGCGCCTGGCCGAGCGACAGCGCGATGGCCAGGTCGGCCCACGCCGCGGCGAAGCTGGGGTCGAGCGCAATGGCCCGTTTCAGGTGCGCGATCTCGGCCCGATGCTCGGCCGGGACCAGGCTGCCGGCAACCGCGCGCGCCTTCAGGTATTCCTCGTACGCCTTCGGGTTCGAAGAACGCGCCTCCGATCCGCGGCTGACCGGCTGCACGCCGAGCCGCTGGTCGAGCGCCTCCACCGTCTGGCTCGAGACCTCGTCGATCAGTTTGAGCAGGTTCTGCCTTCGACCGTCGATCGTGTCCGCCCAGACGTTGTAGCCCGTCCGGAGATCGGTCAATTGGAGCGTCACGCGCACCAGATCGCCGGCGGCCAGGAAGTGGCCCTCGAGCAATCCGTCGACGCCGAGCTTCGCGCCGACGGCTTTCGGGTCGGCCTTCGGATCGCGAAAGGCCATGACCGCCGCCGTCGGCCGCACGTGCAGTGAGGGGACCCGTTGAAGGCTTGTCACGAGCGCATCGGCGAGGGCAACGGAGAGGAAATCGTCGTGCCCGCGATTGCCGATGTTGACCAGCGGAAGGACGGCGATCGATTCGATCGGCGGAGCAGGGGCGGGATGGGCGGTCGAGGACCGTGTTCCGTGTGAGCCGGCCTGCGCGAAGTAGATCGAGACGACGAGCACCGCCAGCGCGGTCAGCGTGATGATGATCCGCGGCCAGAGTGGATGGGTGCGCGTGCGGCCGATCGCGCCATGCGATCCGGAAGGAAGGGTGTGGCGCCCGCTCGCTGCCTCCATCGCTTCGAGTTCCCGTTGCAGCACGCGGGCGGATGGGTATCGGTCGGCTGGATTCTTCTGCAACAGCTTGCCGATCATCTTTGCCGCGGCGCCCGGGAAGGCCGAGTCGAGCGGGACGAACGGTTCCGGCTCTTCATCGCGGATCTTCTGCAGGACCAGCAGCGGCGCCTCCGCGTTGAACGGCAGCTGTCCGCTGGCCATCTGATAGAAAAGGACGCCAAGGGAGAACAGGTCACTCCGCTCGTCGGCCGGCTGTCCTCTCGCCTGCTCGGGAGAAACGTAGTGCAGCGTGCCGAAGAAATGGCCGGCGGTGGAGTCGATCGAGGTGACGATCTCCCCGCTGATGGCCTTCGCCAGGCCGAAGTCGAGGATCTTCACCTGCCCGGAGGGCTCGAGGATGATGTTCGAGCTCTTGAGATCGCGGTGGATGACGCCGGCGTCGTGCGCAGCGGCGACGCCCGCTGCGATCTGGCGGGCGATGGCCAGGAACTCGGCGGCTTCGAGCGGGCGGCGGCGGATGCGCTGGGCGAGCGTCTCCCCCTCGCAGTACTCCATCACGATGAAGGGAATGCCCTGGCTTTCGCCGACCTCATAGATGGTGGCGACGTTGGGGTGGCGGATGGAGGCGGCGGTGCGGGCCTCGCGCAGGAAGCGGGCCCGGCGATCATCGCTCGCCAGATCCTCGATGTGCAGGACCTTGACGGCGACAGGCCGCTCCAGGCGGGAGTCGCGCGCGAGGTAAACCGTTCCCATGCCGCCCTTTCCGAGGATGCGGAGGACCTCGAAACGATCGAACGACTGGGGAGCCTCGGTCATGGCACGCGGGCCGGATTCTACAGGAGCGAGAAATACAAACCGCTCGTTGACGATTGAAAGTGCGAGCCATGACCGAAAACGCCCCGGTGGAGTTCCATGAAGACCGCGTCCCGACCGATGGGATTGACGAGGCCGTGGACGAGCTCATCGAGCTCTATGGCGGAGAAACGAAGGTCTCGACGGCACGGGAGCGCCGCTTCGTGCTCCCCCTGCGCCGCGGCGTGGCCGTCGCCGGCGGCGTCGAATGCACCCTTTCCTGGACGGTGAACGAATCGGATGAGGCCTTGGTGACGCTCCATTGCAACCGCGACGTCGATGCGCCGAAGATCCAGCGTGTTGCGCTGCTGGTGGCCGGAGCCGTCGGCGCGCTGCTGTTCATGATGTGGCCCTTCTTCGGAAAAATGAGCGGACAGTTCGGTACCCTGGCGTGGATCGGCGGGGCGCTGGCCATCGCCGTGTATCTGCTGACGCTCAAGCGGTCGTCGGGCGGTCTGGCGGCGGATTTTCTGCAGCGCCTGGTCCGGCGGCAGCGGAATACCGTGACTTCGTAGATTTCGAGCGCTACAGCCGGTCCGTGAGGATCGTCTTGGCGATGGTGGCCAGCTGCATGTTCGACGTTCCCTCGTAGATCTTTCCGATCTTCGAGTCGCGCCAGAACTTCTCCACGGGGTACTCCTTGGTGTACCCGTTTCCGCCGAAGATCTCCACCGCGGTCGAGGTGATCCGCTCGCAGACCTCGGAGGAGAAGAGCTTGGCCATGGCAGCCTCGCGGAGGAACGGCTTGCCGGCGTCCTTGAGCCGCGCGGCGTTGTAGACCATCAGCCGCGCGGCCTCGAGCTGCGTCGCCGCCTGCGCGATCTGAAACTGGATGCCCTGGAACTCGGCGATCGGCTTGCCGAACTGTTGCCGCTCCTTGGCGTAGGCGATCGCGTACTCCGCTGCGCCGCGCGCCACGCCGATCATCTGCGCGCCGATGCCGATGCGCCCTTCGTTCAGGGTCTCGATGGCGATCTTGTAGCCCTTTCCCGCCTCGCCGAGGACGTTCTCCTTCGGCACGCGGCAATCTTCGAGCATCAGCTCGCATGTGGAGGAAGCGCGAATGCCGGTCTTGTCTTCCTTCTTGCCGACCGCGAAGCCGGGAAAGTCGCGCTCGATGATGAAGGCCGTGATGCCTTTGTAGCCGGCGTCGGGGTTGGCATTGGCGAAGACGATGAACACCCCCGCCTCGGCGGCGTTCGTGATCCATAGCTTGCGTCCGCTGACCACCCAATGATCGCCCTTGTCCTCGGCACGGGTGCCGAGAGCGAAGGCGTCCGATCCCGATCCTGCCTCCGATAGGGCGTAGGCCCCGACCGTGTCGCGGGCGAGCATCGACAGGTACTTCGACTTCTGACCCTCGCTGCCCCACCGGAGGATGGCGTTGTTGACCAGGGTGTTCTGCACGTCGACGAGCACGCCGCAGGAGGCGTCGACGTGGGAGAGCTCTTCGACGACGATCACCGCGTTGAAGAAGCTCGACCCGGCACCACCCCACTGGTCGGGAACCTCGATGCCCATGATCCCCAGGTCGAAAAAGCTCGCGATCAGGTCCTTCGACATGGCGGCGTTGCGGTCCATGTCGTGGACGAGGGGCCGGATCTTCTCGATCGCGAAGTCGCGGACGCTCTGCTGGAACATCTGCTCCTCTTCGGAGAGCAGAGTGAGCGGCGATCCGGGCTGGATTTCGACGGTCTGGGTTGTCATGGCGGGGATTATAGGCCGGGGAACGATGGCCGCTGGTGTTGCTCGGGAGGGAAAGTCATCCTCCCGGTGCCCCGGATATCGGATACTGGAACGGCGTTCTGAGCTGCCCCCGTGGCGGAATTGGCAGACGCACGGGACTTAAAATCCCGAGCCCCGTGAGGGGCGTGCCGGTTCGAGTCCGGCCGGGGGCACCAGGGCGACCGATGCAGTTGTGCTACGATTTTTTCGTTGATCAACCCATCGAAGGTGTTGATCAACGTCTGGGAGGGCGTGATGGGGACCTGCGATTACTGCGGCAGTGAATTTCCGCTGACGCGATCCACTCGAAAATACTGCACGCCGCGCTGCAAGACCAACGCGTGTCTGAATCGCAAGCCGTCGCGGATCCGCGCGGCGGACGTCCGGGCGCTGTTCGAGCTGCTGGACGAGCGGGGGATCGGGAGCGTCGAGGAGTTCCGGGAGCGATTACGCGGGATCATCGCGCCGGGGCGCCGGTCGGTCCCGGCGAGCGACGGGGGAATTCGGATCCCGCGGCTGGATTGAAAAGGCGGGAAATAGAGAAGGGCGCCTTCGCAGGCGCCCTTCCGGGGTTGGGAGCTAAGAACTCGCCCCCTCAGGTTTACTAGAACAATCCATCGAACGCAGTACCTCCTCCCCCATGAATTTCCGGCGGACCCGTAACCAGCGTCACGTCCATGGCCATGACCCACCTCGCCGACGTCACGGACCGGATCGACCGCTCCAACTCGCCCCGTGGTGGAGGGGAGGAGCGGGAACTTGATGTCTTGTCAAAAGAACGGAGCGGGCTTTGCCGTTATCCTGCTGCTGTCATCATGGCAACCGGCAGAGCTTCATTGCAGCCAGCGGCCACGATCGTTCGATGTCGAAATGATGCGATTTTTCGTCTGAAATAGCAACAACAATTTCGCCGTTTTGGCCGTTGGCGACGCTCAAAATCGCTGTGTTACCATTCCCGCTTTCCGGAGCCCTCGCCCCATGAGCCATGTTCTCCGCTCTCTCGTGTGCGCAATGGCGTTCACGACTACTCTCTCTGCGGCCACGGTCGCCGGCAGAGTCGATTTTCTGACCAAACGCGGCCAGCACCCGATCGCCGCCGAGACGCTGGTCTGGCTCGAGCCGGCGGGCTCGACGCGAGTCTCCCGGATCGTTCCCGGCTCGTTCGAAATGGTGACGCGCAACAAAATGCTGATTCCCCATGTCATGGCCATTCCGGCGGGCTCGACCGTGACCTTTCCCAACGATGATCCGATCTCGCACAATCTGTTCTCGCTGTCGTCCGGCAACGATTTCGACCTCGGCCTCTACCGCCGGGGCAAGGGGAAGTCGCGGACGTTCGATAGCCCCGGCACGGTCGTCGTCTATTGCAACGTCCACCCGAGCATGTCGGCTGTCATCCAGGTGATGGACACGCCGTACTACGCATTCGCCGCCTCGAGCGGGGTCTTCTCCATCCCGGAAGTGCCGGCCGGACACTACCGGCTCATCGCCTGGAACGAGCAGAGCGGCCAGATCGAGACGCCGATCGACGTGACGGCGAGCGGAACGGTGCGGGGAGAGAGCTCGGTTCTGCTTGACAGCCGCAACTACCGCCTGACACAGCATCTGAACAAGCTGGGCAAGCCGTATCAGCCGCCGAGGGATTACTGAAGTGGCCGCGGGAACGCTGGACTCGGGGGCCGCGTTCCGCGGCGTCTCCGAACCGAGACTGAAACGGCCGGCGATGGAGCAGGCTCGCTTTCCTCTGGTGTGGAAGCTTTTCGGCGTCACGGCGCTGATCGTCGTGATCGTGGTGGCGATCGCGGTCGGAGTGACGATCCAGCGCGCCAGCGTGATCGCGAGCGGGACGGTCAATACCTCGATCTCCGGCGCCGCACGTCTGTTCCGCGAGTTCGAACGCCAGCGGCTCGGCCGTCTCGCGCTTCCGGCCGTGCTTCTGGGCAACGATCCGAAGTTCGTGGCCTACATTCAGGAATCGATGTCCGGAGCGCCCGTTACCGCGACGCCGGGAGCCGCGCCCGTCGCGCCGGCGATCGATCTGGTGAGTATCGCCGATCAGCTCGAGCAGCGGCGGCAGGCGTTCGACAGCGACCTGCTGATTCTGCTCGACGATCAGGGCCGCGTGGTCTCGCGCACCGATCAGCCGACGCTCAACAAGCCGACGTTCGAGGACCTCTATGAGGAATCGCCGATCGTGAAGAAGATCGTCGACGACGCGTCGGTCGAGTCGACCTCCGGAGTCCTTCCGCTCGGCAAGCGCCTTTATCACGCCGCGGTCGCGCCGATCGGCGCCGGCGCGAACAACGTGCGCGTCGGATATCTGGTCAACGCCTACGCCATCGACGACACCTTCGCCAATCGGATCAGCGAAGGGACCAACGCAGGCGTGATCTTCTTCTCCCGGAATTCGCTGGCCCGCTCCAGCAATGCGCCGAGCTTCAACGTGGCACAGATGACCGGCGTGAACCGCATCCTGCGGACGGGCAAACCGGTGCCTCCTTCCAGGCTGCAGGTGGAGCGGAACCGCTACGTCATGACCGGCGAGCCGCTGAGCGCCGGCGGGCAGATCCTCGGCGCGGCGGTCTTCGTGCGCTCGCTCGACACCGAGCTCGCCCCGTTCCGGCAGATCGAGAACGCCCTGCTGATCGGCGGCGGCGCCGCGCTCCTGCTTGCCTTCGTCCTCTCCTGGCTGATCGCCAAACGGATGACCCACCCCATCGAGCAGCTCGCGGGGATGGCGCAGGCGGTCACGGCGGGCGATTACAGCGTCCGGCCGCAGATGCACCGCAAAGACGAGATCGGAATTCTCAGCCGCTCGTTTGCCAAGATGATCAGCGCGCTGCGCGACAAGGCCGACCTGGAAGAGCTCTATCAGCAGATGGCCGCGCGCGAGCGCGAAGCGACCGTCCGCATCCCCGAGCCGGCGCGGCTCGACGAAGGGACCGTCGTGGTCACCGATCTGCGCGGCATGCCGGCGGTCGGTTCGGAAGAGCCGGCGCAGCTCGTCTCGCAGATCAGCCGCGTAATGAAGCTTCAGCAGCAGGAGGTGGAGCGGCAGGAAGGGGAGGTGCGGGAGATCGAAGGGCACCGCATGGTCAGCGTCTTTCGCGGTGAGCGCGGCGTGCTGCGTGCAATCCGCGCTGCGCGGGCCATGAACGAGGAGCTGGCCACGCTGAAGGATGGAAGGATGACGATCAGCGTCGGAATGGCCACCGGACAGTTCGTGACCGGGGCGGTCGCCTCCGACGGCGCGGTGGCCATCGTGGGCAACGCTCCGATGCTCGCCGGCGTCCTGGCGTGGCACGCTCCCGACGGCACGGCCTACGTCTCGCACGAGACGGCGCAGGCGGCGGGTGGCGAGATCATGACCGGCTCGACGCGCGAACAGATCCATCTGCGGTGGCTCGCACAGCCGCTGGCGGTGGTTTCCATGCCCCTGCTGAGCCTCACCACCGGAGTCATGCGTTCGATCGGCGCCGGCACGACAGGCCCGGCGGCGACGGTACGGATGGAGCCGACGCAGGCCGGGACGGCGCCGTCGGGCGGCGTCACGGAGCTGAGTCCCGGATCGCTGTTCGCGCAGCGCTACCGGATCGATCAGGTGCTCGGCCGCGGCGGAATGGGGATCGTCTACAAGGCCACCGACACGCAACTCGACGAGATCGTGGCCATCAAGACTCTGCCGGGAGACGTGATGACCCGCTCGCCCGAGGAGCTGGAGCGCTTCAAGCGCGAGATCCGGCTGGCCCGCAAGATCACCCACCGCAACGTGCTGCGGACGTACGACTACGGGGAGGCGGAGGGGGTCTATTTCATCAGCATGGAGTGCGTGCGCGGCTACACGCTCGCGGAGTTGATGGACGAGGCGCCGGGACATCAGCTCGCGCCGCGCGTCACGCTCGGCATCGCCCGCCAGATCTGCCGCGGATTGCAGGCCGCCCATGAGCAGGGGATCATCCACCGCGACATCAAGCCGCAGAACGTGCTGATCGACCACAAGGGCGAAGTGAAGCTGATGGACTTCGGCATCGCGCGTATGGCCGAGGCCAAAGAGGGGATGACGCAGGCGGGACTCATCGTCGGCACGCCGCACTACATGAGTCCCGAACAGGTCCAGGGAAAGACGCTCGATCCGCGCAGCGACGTCTATTCGATGGGCGTGCTGATGTACGAGATGCTCGTCGGAAAGAAGCCCTTCGCCGCCCCCTCCCTGACCGCGGTGCTGACGGCGCACATCACCGAGGCGCCGAAGCCGCCGGTGGAACTGCGGCCGGAGATCGGCCGCGAGATCAACGCCGTTATCGTGCGCTGCCTGGCCAAGACGCCGAAAGATCGCTATGAGGATGCCGGCGCGCTGCTGCACGATCTCGATCAGCTTCAGGTCGGAGCCGTGGCCGCGTAGGAAGACTCTCTACTTCAGCACCGCGTCGACGAACGGTGCCCGGAAGTAGAAGCGGCCGACCTGCAGCGCCTGCGATTCGCCGTCGTTGTTGAGCGTGAAGCGTTTCAGCGTGACCAGCGGCAGCCTGTGGTAATGGCTGAAATTCAGCTCGACGTACAGCGGGGTGCCGGCGACGGAGCGCAGCACCGTCGCCGTGCCCGGAGAAATCCCGCGCACGACCTCCTGCACGATGGCCCGGAGCTGCGTCGCCTCCGGGACGATCGTCGTCGTCCAGATGTCGATCCAGGCTTCCGGTCCGTAGCGCAGCCGATAGCGGCGCGCGGCGATGCCGCCGACTCTTCCGGAGACCGGCGGCTCCAGCACCGGTGTCACGCCGGTCGTGTCCGCCTCTGCTCCGGCCATCGAGCGGAGCATCGATCCGAACCCGGTGATCGGCACATCGGCGTAGATCCTCCCGATCGGGTTCTCCACGGTGACCGTGGAGGTGCCGTTGCGGCTGAACCCGTCGAGCCAGAGCGTCTCAGCGCGGAAGCCGGATGGATAGACGTGCAGTGTGACGGCTCCGAATCGCTGGAGAAAAGGAAATGGTGCGGCGGGGTTGGCCTCGAGTTCGAGATGGTACGCGCGCGGCGCCGCCGCCAGCGCGGTCCCGGCCGCGAGCAGCAGCAGTGCGAAAGCGAGCGGGCGAGCCATGAACGAGAAGGGCGGCCGGTGGCCGCCCATTGCCTCAGGCCGTGGTGTCGAGGAAGGGCCGCAGTTTCTTCGAACGAGAGGGATGGCGCAGCTTGCGCAGGGCCTTCGACTCGATCTGGCGGATGCGCTCGCGCGTGACGTTGAACGAGCGGCCGACTTCTTCGAGCGTGTGCTCGGAACCGTCGCCCACGCCGAAGCGCATCTTGAGCACCTGCTCCTCGCGCGGGGTGAGCGTGCGCAGGACCTTGTTGGTCTGCTCCTTGAGGTTGGCCACGATCACGTGATCGATCGGGGAAATCACGCCGCGATCCTCGATGAAATCGCCCAGATGTGAATCTTCCTCTTCGCCGATCGGCGTCTCGAGCGAGATCGGCTCCTGGGCGATCTTCATGATCTTCCGCACCTTGGCCACCGGCATGTCCATCCGATCGGCGATCTCTTCGGCCTGCGGCTCGCGCCCCAGCTCCTGCACCAGCGCGCGCGATGTGCGCGTCAGCTTGTTGATCGTCTCGATCATGTGCACGGGGATGCGGATGGTGCGCGCCTGATCGGCGATGGCCCGGGTGATCGCCTGCCGGATCCACCACGTGGCGTACGTGGAGAACTTGTAACCGCGGCGGTATTCGAACTTCTCGACCGCCTTCATCAGGCCGATGTTGCCTTCCTGGATGAGATCGAGAAATTGCAGCCCGCGATTCGTGTACTTCTTGGCGATGGAGACCACGAGGCGGAGGTTGGCCACGATCAACTCCTGCTTGGCCTGATCGGCTTCCTCTTCTCCCTGCCGGATCTCGCGGATGGTCTTCTTCAGCTCATCGTGCGTGGTGCCGTAGAACGACTCCAGCTCGCGCAGTTTCTCCTGGTACTTCTGGAGGCGGCGGCGGTAGAAGTCGCGGCGCGTGCGGTCCTTCTCGCGCTTGAGCGCCGCTTCGTCCTTGCGGATCATCGACGCGGACTGCGACAGCTCGCTGTCGATGTCCTTGAGCTTGTTGATCATCCGGTTCCGCGTCTGCGGCGTGAAGTCGATCTGCCGCAGTTCGGTCGCCAGCTCCTGCTCCAGCCGCTCGAGTGAACGGTGGCGCGTGACGATGACCCGCTGGCTCATCTTCTTCGACTTCGCTTCGGCCAGCTTAGCCATCCCGTCCTTGACGCGGCGGTCGACCCTGGCCACCTTCTCGAAGATGACCATGATCTCGTTGATCTTGTTGACCGTGCTCGGAGTCAGCGTCGCGGGATCGATGTCCCCCTCGTCGTCCGGCATGGCCAGATCGATCATCTCTTTGATGACCCGGGTGTCTTTCTTGGCGCTCTCGTAGATCTTGAGGATCTCCTCGAGGATGATCTGGTTCT
>DATFUW010000370.1:0-2229 GCA_035260605.1 Thermoanaerobaculia bacterium
TTCCTGCTCGTCGGTGCATTCGGCTGCGCCAACTGGAACCGCGCGACTCCGAAATCGATGGATAACACCGCAATCGAGGAGGAAGTCCGCAAGAACATGGCTGCCGACGGAATCACCGGGATGAGCATCGACGTAAGCAATGGAGTGGTGACACTTAAGGGCGACGTTCAGAACGCCACCCAGCACCAGCAGGCGGTCAATGACGCCCGCAAAGTCGACGGCGTCACCCGTGTGATCGACGAGATTTCCGTCAAGCCTTGATCAGGGAGCGCCGGCTGAAGGGCCGGCGCCCATCGCCCCTTTCGGGACTTCGGGCAGGACTTTGATGTCCGTGAAGGTGATGGCCTGACCCGGACCGGCGATGGTGCGGCGCGCCGAAAGGAGAAGGTCGCCAAAGCGCCCGTAGTCGCTCAGCCGGATGCGCATCGGCGGCTGGTCCGCTCCCACGGCCGGCGTCTTGAAATCCCACTCCTCGATCAGCCCCGTGTCGCGCCCCACCCACATCCAGTACGTGTCATGCGCCGGAAGCCCGACCATGTCGTCGAACGTCAGCTTGATCAGGTCCCAGACGCGGTCGCACGAGTCCTTACGCGTCCCGTCGTACGTCCGGTGCACTCCCGGCTCGAACATTCGCAGCGGCATCAGAAGAAAGCCGGCGTCGTTCAGAAAATGACCGTACGCCACGCCGAACACCTTCTGAAAGACGGCGTTGTCGGTGATCACAGCGCCGTTGTAGGTTCCCTGTCCCTGCTTGGTCTTCAGATTGATCGTTGCCGAGAAGGCGATCCCGTCCGGCATGCGGCCGTTCACGCGATAGGTGTCGGTCGCGCGGTCCCACGCCTGCGGAAACGAGGCCACCACTTTCCCTTCACGAATGACGTTGAACGTGAACGAAATGAAGCGTACTTTCTCCCACGCGTTTCCGCCCGCGATGTCGGCGGCGCGATGCGCGATCTCGTCAGCCGAAGGGGCAGCCGGCTCTTCGGCGAGCGCGGCAGAGGCGAAAGCAACCAGGACGATTGTCACAATCGTGAGAATTCGATTCATTGCGTCGATCCTAACCTCGGCACTTGCAGAGTTTTGCAATATTTTGGTATGGAAAGGGCTTGACCCCTAACACGATGTCTTCTGAACGAATCGTCATCACCGGAGTCGGCATTCTCAGCCCGAACGGAATCGGAAAAGAGAATTATTTCGCCGCGGTCGCCGGCGGACGCTCGGGAATCCGCTCCGTCACGCAGTTCGATGCCTCCTCGCTCCCCTGCCGGATTGCGGGAGAGGTCGACTTCGACCCGGCGCAGTGGGTCGACTCGAAGAACCTGCGCCACGTCTCGCGCGTCGTTCCGATGGCGATCGCGGCGACGGCCGAAGCGCTCGAGGACGCGGGCGTCATTCCGCACGAACTCGACCTCGACACGCGCCGCGGCATCGGCGTGATGCTCGGCTCCGGAGGCGGGGCCGTCGAGTTCAGCGAGCGGATGTACGAGCTGTGGTTCAACGACGCGACGCGCCAGGCGTCGATCTACTCGATCCCCTCCGGCACGATCGGAACGATTGCCTCGGAGATTTCGATGGCCTGGGATCTTCGCGGGTTCTCGCATCTGATCTCCACTGGCTGCACATCTTCGACGGACGCGCTGGGCTACGCGTATCGCAACCTCAAACTCGGAGTGATCGACATGGTGATCTGCGGCGGCGCGGACGCCACGATCACCGAGGCGGTGATGACCGGCTTCTGCATCATGCGGATCATCTCCAACTCGCGGAACGACGCGCCGCAGACAGCCTCTCGTCCCTTCTCCCGCGACCGCGACGGCTTCGTGCTCGCCGAAGGGGCCTGGATGTTCGTCATGGAACGGGAAAGCTCGGCGCGGGCGCGCGGGGCGAAGATCTACGCGGAGATCGCCGGCTACGGCTCGACGTGCGACGCACACCATCGCGTCCGGATGGACGAATCGGGAGAAGAGCCGGCGCGGGCCATGCGCCTCGCTCTGAAAGACGCCGATCTCGACGTGCGCGACATCGGATATCTCAACTACCACGGCACGTCGACCGGCCTGAACGATCGCGTCGAGACGCGCGCCGTCAAGCTGGCATTCGGGCAAAAGGCCGACGCGCTTCCCGGATCGGCGACGAAGTCGATGATCGGCCATCCCCAGGGGGCGTGCGGTGCGGCAGGAGTCGCCGCGACACTCCTTGCATTGCGCGATGGCGTCCTTCCGCCGACTA
>DATFUW010000371.1:0-2984 GCA_035260605.1 Thermoanaerobaculia bacterium
CGCGAACGAACTGCACGCCTTCCTTAAGGATGTTGGTGACGGGTCGCGGAATCCACTTGGCGAGCCGCTTGTCCTGCCACTGCCCGCGCTTGGAATCGTAGTAGATCCACTGGCGGTTGAGCATGTACCAGACGTTCCGCATCCACTGGCGCTCGAAGATCCACCGCTGATCGAAGGCTTCCTTCTTCCAGCGCTTCCACATGTCGAGGAGTTGCTGGTCGGAGAACTGCCCCGAGGACGTGGGACCGAGCGCGGGCGCACCGACGGGTGTCGGCGACACGCCGGTCCCGGCCGTCGCCTGATTGATCGGCACCATTACGCCGTTGCCCGTCTGCGTCATGTTGTTGTTCGCCATCGTGGACTACTTCTTGTAGACGAGTTCACCCGAATCGTCGTGTTCGATACCCAACCGCCGCGCTTCCTCTTCGCCCACGTCCTCGAACGACGGCATGTAGTCGAAATTAGGCACCGTCATCGATCCCGGTCGTGTCGGCACAATCTCCGGCACCGGCAGCGAGACGCCGGCCGCTTTCTGCATCAAGACTGCGGTCATCTTCTCCAGTGCGTTCACCCGATGACGCAGCCAGTCGATATGCACGTCATCTTTGGCCTTCTCAGCACTGAGCGTGCGGTTTTCGCCGATGAGGACCGCCATCTCATGCGCGCGTTGACGCAGATCGGCGTCTTGCTGTCGGTTATCCTCGATCACCGTCTCGAAGTACTGTCGATTCACCCACATCTCGTCCTCCTTACCCGTAGAATCCCGAATACCCGTCCGTCATCCCGCTCTCGTCGTCATTCCCCCAGAAGTTCCCCATCGGAAAGTCTTTCGCGGTCGGCACCAAGTCTCGATTCGAGTCCGCCATCGAAAAGGTCTTGATCTTTTCGAGTTCCCATCGCGTTCTCGCATCGAGCTTCGACACATCACGTCCAATCAGCGGCTCGGTGCCCTTCGGCAGCGACGGCCACGTCATCAGGGCGTACCGCACGCAGTCCGGCAGCTCGTCTTCCTTCTTGAAGACCTTCTCCTTCTCGCGTTTCTGGCCGTCCGCGAGCAGATTGTCGGCGTACCGCAGTTTCTTCATCTGCTCGAACGTGCGCGGGCAGGTGTACGCGATCTTCAACTGGCCGGTGTAGAGCCACGAGAGCACACGCTGAAGGCCGGCGGCCTGATCGTTCTCCGCCATCGCGACGTGAATGCCATGCGCGTCGAATTCTGATCGCAGTTGCCCTTCGTTGCGGTTCGCGGTCCAGAGCACTTCGTCCCCGAGCACGGTGGCGAACTGCAATTTGATGTCGGCGATGTGCGTGGCGTACGCGCGACGGCGCTCCAGATAGTCCTTGACGACGACGATGCCCTTTTCCGTGATCACGAGCGACGCGGCGCCGAACGGGTGGTCGGATCCCGAATCGAGACCCACGAGCACGCGACGTGACGGATCGATCTTCGGCCACTCGGGAATGTAAACCTGCACGTCTTCGGGCGTCGCGAGCCACGCCTGGTCGATCCACTCGCCGAAGACCGCGCCCGTGAAGGTTTCGCGTTCGCCTTCGTATTCCTGTCGGAACATCTGCGGCGGCATCGAGGCGCGCGCGTCCTCGATCTCCGCGGCGCGGAAGGCGGCCATGTACGGATTGTCGATGGTGCGCCACTTCGCGGCCCAGAAGCCGGGCTTGTGATCGATGAGTGCCGGTTTCTCGATGCGGTCGTACGTCCAGTCGTAGCCATCGACCGAGGACGTGAAGAACGCGACGCCGCCGAAGTCGGCGAGTGAAGGCTGGAAATAGTCCCACGCCTCGACCGCGATGAAGGCCGCTTCGTCGAACCACGCCCAGTGCAGACCGACGCCGGAGTGCGCGCGATCGGGATCGTCGAGCGATCGGAAGGCGACCTTGGCCTCGTTGATGAGCGTGAGCGTCAGATGCTCGGCGTCCCAGTGCTTGCACCAGTGCTCAGGGATCAGACGCAAGATGGTCGGCATCGTCGCGTCGTGGAGCTTTTCGTACGACGGGCCGCAGATCCACCCGAGCGAGCCGGGGACGAGCATTTCCTCTCGCGCGCCATGCGCGCCGACGACGGATTTTCCGCCGTGGTGTTCGGCGAAGCAGCCCAGTCTGCGATACACGCGCGGCGCTGTCATCGTGCATTCGCGTCCGCACGAGGGGCAGCGGAAGAGCCCGTCGGAGCCGCAGAAGCCAATCTTCTGGCAGCACGGGGCATAGCGCATCCGCCGCGCCTTCAGGAACTCCTGTTGGTACGGAGAATAGAGCAAGGGCTTGTTCGCATCGAGCCCGATGTTCGGCGGAAGGCGCTTGCCCATCTACTTTCCGATGATGTGCTTTAGCCCGGTTCCGACATGTTTCACAACATGGACGATCTTCACGTCGATCTTCTTGATACCCTTCACCGCCGCATCACCGACGTAGTAGCCACCAGCGAGCACAAGCAGCAATACGAGAACTTCCGGTGGTAGACTTGTCACGATATTTCCTTTACTTGTCTCGGTGGTGGACGGACGTGCGTACGGCGCGCGAGATGTCCTCCGCGAGCCGATACGATCGGTGCTGCCCTTTCTGACACCCAATCGCGATGGTCTCGTGTGGATGTGCGCGCACGTACGCCTCGATCTCCTCGCGCCGTGCATCGAACTCCGGCGTGTGCTCAGCGTGTGTCAAATCTCGCACGTCGAACGTCTTCGTGGCGCGCGGGGTCGGCTTGCCGGTGGCGTACCCGAACGAGACGATCACTACGAGCGGTCCAGTCCGCGGATCGACGCGCGCTTCGAGACGTGTTCCGGCTTGCCCTTTTCCGATCCTGACGCGAAGTCGTGCAACTGCTGGTGCGTCATCTTCGGCTTCGGGCCGCGGAGCATATCCGGCCGATGCTCGGCGATCTGGAAGAAGCGTTGCTGGGCCTTGGAATCAGCCGACATGGTCGGTTCCTTTACTTGGCGGGCGCGGCGTTGTGCGCGGCGAGCGCCTTG
>DATFUW010000372.1:0-6040 GCA_035260605.1 Thermoanaerobaculia bacterium
CAGCGCACCATCCCGCGCGTCATCGTCATCTCCATCCTGGCCATCGGCGCCATCTATCTGGTCATGAATGCCTGCCTGATCTCCGTGCTGCCGATGAAGCAGGCCATGACCTCGACCTCGATCGTCAGCGATTACCTCGCCCAACTCCTGGGGCAACGCGCCGCGCAGGGCATCTCGATCCTGATCCTCTGGACGGCGTTCGCCTCGATCTTTTCGCTGATGCTGGGCTATTCACGGATCCTCTACGCCGCGGCGCGCGACGGCAACTTCTTCCGCATCTTCGGACGCCTCCATGCCACCGAGGCCCATCCGTACGTGGCCACGCTCTTTCTCGGCGGCATGGCTGCGCTCTTCTGCTTCCTGCCGCTGCGGCAGGTGCTGCAGGCGATCCTTTCCATCCGCGCCGTCATTCCCTTCATGGCGCAGATCGCGGGCGCGGTGATCCTTCGCCACCGCGACCCCGAACGCCCGCGGCCGTTCCGCATGTGGCTCTATCCGCTCCCGGCGATCGTGGCCCTCGGGCTGTGGTCCTACATCGTCGTCTCGCCGCAGAAAGGGCTGAAGGTCGGAGGGCTCTACGTGATGGCCGTCGGCGCGATCTTCTACTTCGCGCGCGGCTGGCTCGAACGGCGCAGCCAGACGTCCTCGCGCACCTGAAAGACCGCCTCCTGATCGAAGCGGCGCTCGTAGGCCTCGATGATTTCCTGGATCTCGCGTTCTCGTCCCGGCTCGTGGACGATCACCACGACGTGCGCGGCCTCTTCCGTCCCCTTCCAATCGCCGACTGCATTCCACTGGGTGAACCCGGGGAAGCGCGGCGTGACGACTTCGGTCACGAACTGCCGCCACTGCGCTTCGCTGACGGAGCTACCGTCGGGCTTCGCCGTGCCAAAGTAGAGCGTGTCGGACTCTTGCCGGACGTAGAACGTCACGCTGCAGGCGGCGGCGATCAGAAGGAGTGCCGGTGCGATCCGCTTCATGTGCGATCCAGAACGATAGAATCGCACGATGCGCCGCTTCCTCTCCACTCTTTTCCTTCTTTTTGTCGCGCTTTCCGCCTTCGCGGCCGATCCGGTCGACAAGCTGGCCGCCGACACCATCGCCGCCTGGAAATTCCCCGGGGTGGCCATCGCGATCGTGCAGAACGACAAGGTCGTCTATCTCGAAGGATTCGGCGTCACGCCCGACACCCTCTTCGAGATCGCCTCCGACACCAAGGCGTTCACCGCCACGGCCATGGCCATGCTGGTCGACGAGAAGAAACTCGATTGGGACGATCCGGTTCACAACTCCGTCGAGTATTTCCATCTCGACGATCCATGCGCCGACTCGATGGTGACCATCCGCGACATCCTCTCGCACCGCACGGGACTGGCACGGCACGACGAGCTGTGGGACTACACGGACTGGTCGCGCGAGCAGGTCATCCGGGCCATCGGCAAGGTGCCGCTCACGAAGTCGTTCCGTTCGGCCTACCAGTACCAGAACATCATGTTCGCGCTGGCCGGCGAGGTCGTCGCCTCCGCCTCGAAGATGTCGTGGCACGACTTCATCCGCACGCGCATCTTCGAGCCGCTGGGCATGACCGAGAGCCGCTCCACGATGGCGGAGTGGAATGCATCCCCACACACCACCGGCTACCGCTGGGATGCCGCGGCGGGGCGCATGGTCGTCCAGCCGATGCGCGACTACGAGAACATCGCGCCGGCAGGAACGGTCATGTCGTCCGCGCGTGACATGGCGCAGTGGCTGCGGTTTCAGCTCGCCGGCGGGGTCATCGACGGCAAACGCCTCGTATCCGCAGAAGCGCTGAACGAGACGCACATGCCGCAGACCATCATCCGCCTCGAGGGCCTCGGCAAGGAGGCCGCGCCGCAGACGAACCTCGAGGCTTACGGCATGGGATGGGTGGTGCAGGACTATCGAGGCCAGCTCCTGGTCTCGCACGCCGGCGGTCTGAACGGATTCCGCAGCCAGGTCGCGCTGCTCCCCGGCCAAAATGCCGGCGTCGTCGTGCTGGCCAACGCCGGGCGCGGATTCGGCGTCGTCGCACTCCGCAATCTCATCCTCGACCAGATCCTTGGCGCGCCGCGCTTCGACTGGAACGCGCGGCTCCTCGATCTCGACCAGCGCGGCGATCGGATGGAGGCCGAGGCAAAAGCGAAACGCGATGCCACGCGCCATGCGGAGACAAGACCGTCACGCGAACTCGAGGCCTACACCGGAACGTACAGCGATGCGGCGTACGGCGCGGCAACCGTCTCGCTGGAAAGCGGCGCGCTCGTCCTGCACTGGAACCGGCTGAATGTTCCGCTGACCCATTTCCAATACGACACCTTCGAGATGATCGTCCCTGAAGAAGGCCTCGACGAGCTCGTGCAGTTCCAGCTCGGAACGGACGGAAACGTGCAGACGATGACACTCTTCGGGCAAGCCTTCGAGGCAAAACGATGAAGGATGGACCGCTCCCTTCGGTCGTCATCATCGGCGGCGGATTCGGAGGGCTGTACGCGGCGAAGAAGCTGGGGCGCGCCGCGGCGCGGGTCACCGTCGTCGATCGCCGCAACTATCACCTCTTCCAGCCCCTGCTCTACCAGGTGGCGACGGCGGCGCTGAATCCGAGCGACATCGCCTACCCGATCCGCGCGGTACTCGCGCGGCACCGGAACACGAACGTGATCCTCGGCGAGGCGACGGCCATCGATCTGTCGCGAAAGAGCGTGATCCTCGCGGACGGTGAGCTGCCGTTCGATTTTCTGATCGTGGCCACCGGCGCGGCCCACTCGTACTTCCGGCATCCGGAGTGGGAGCCGCTGGCGCCGGGACTGAAGACGATCGAGGATGCCCTGGAGATCCGGCGGCGCGTGCTGACGGCGTTCGAAGAGGCGGAGCGCGAACCCGACCGAGCACGTCAGACGGCATGGTTGACCTTCGTGATCGTCGGCGCGGGGCCGACCGGCGTCGAGCTCGCGGGCGCGCTCTCGGAGATCGCGCGGCACACGATGATCCGCGACTTCCGCACGATCAATCCTTCGAGCGCGCGCGTGATCCTCGCCGAGGGACGCGACCGCGTCCTCCCCGCCTATCCGCCCGACCTGTCGAAGAAAGCGGAAGTGCAATTGCGCGAGCTCGGCGTCGAGGTGATCACGAACGCGGTCGTCAGCGCGATCGAGCCGGACCGCGTTCAGATCGGGGACACGTCGATCGGCACGCACACCGTGCTCTGGGCGGCGGGGGTTCAAGCCTCGCCGCTCGCGGCCACGCTCGGCGTCTCGCTGGACCGCGCGGGACGCGTCGAGGTCCGAGACGACCTCACGCTCCCCGAGCATCCCGAGGTCTTCGTCGTCGGCGACTTGGCAGCGTTGAAGACGCCCGTGCCCGGCGTCGCGCCGGCGGCCATCCAGCAGGGCGTGCACGCCGCGAGGAATATCGAACGTTCCCTGCGCGGCAAGCCGCTCCTGCCGTTCCGCTACCGGGACAAGGGATCGCTGGCGACGATCGGGCGGGCGGCGGCGGTCGCCGACTTCGGACGCGTGCACATCAGCGGCTTCCCCGCCTGGTTCGCCTGGCTCGCAGTGCACATCTTCTTCCTCATCGGTTTCCGAAACCGCCTGCTCGTGATCCTGCAGTGGGCCTGGGCCTGGGTGACCTATCAGCGAGGCGCGCGACTGATCACGGGCCCCGGCGCACGAAGTGGAGGATGAACACGATCACCGCGATCACGATCAGGACGTGGATGAACCACGATGTGACGTGAAAAGCGATGAATCCGAGAAGCCAGAGAATCAACAAAATGATGGCGATCGTGAGCAGCATCTCAACCTCCATCGCGCGGTAGAGCAATGGCGATGCCGCCGCGGACAACTCAGTGTCCGACGGCGCGGTGGCGGCCCTGGGAGGGGAGCGCGGTGATGACCGGGGCCACGAACGACACGTTGGGAGTTCCCGAACCGATGGCCGGCATCAGAGCGTTAACCTTCGTCTGACCGGTCCGGTTGTCGACGGAGACGGCGGAAGCGGCGACCTGAGCCGTGCCGGAGCGCGCGGTGACGACGACTTCGACGTTCGTGCGGTCCTTTCTCCGGTCGGCGGCGTCCAGTCCGAGAGAGGCGAACACGGTGTCGAGCTTCAACTGCTGATTCGCGGCAATCGTGAAGTCGTGGTCTGCAATCGGGAGACTCCGGTTCCCGGCCTCGTAGAGACGCACGTTCACCGAGCCGCCGCCGCCGCCCACCTCATCGAGCAGCAGCAGCCAGCGGCTGCCGCGGGTCGGGTCGACCGACTGTTCGAGTCCGTCGTAGAAAAGCGGGCGGAGCGCCGCGCCGGACGCGCCGGTGATCGCTTCCGAAAACCGCGTCGGCAGCGGCAAGGGGCTCGCCGGAACCGATGCGCCGCCGCCCGTCGCGGCCTGCAGCACCGCGTAGACCTTCCCGTTCGGCGGCGTCTTGATGGAGAGGTTGCCGTCGGCCGGGCCGTCGAGTCCGAACAGATCGTGCAGAACGTCGCGGTATACCGTGCTCCCCCCCGCCGGCACGGCGACCGACTGATCCAGCGATCCACCGGAAGCTGGATGGAAGGTCACCAGGAAGTTCGCCGCGGAGGACTGCGCGAAGAAGCCGACGGCGGTCTGCAGCGCCGGAGCCGCGCCCGCCGAGGAGATGCTGCTGATCACCGGCACGACCGTGGTGACGCTCGGCGCCGTATCGAGCGCATGCTTCGCCGCCTTGAACGCGCCAACGTCGTTCAAGGTGCGGCTCAGGAACGTCGCCGTTCCAGCGGCCGCAACTCCGACCACCGATCCGCCGCCGGCCGCGACGTCGATCTCGATCCGCGACGGCGATCCGACTGCGATCTGCTGCGTACCGTAGCGCTGAAGGTCGGCGGTGAACGTCTGGCTTCCGGTGGTGATCGAAACCGCGGCGTGATCCGCGCCGCTCGTTTCGGCGAGCGTCAGCGTGGTCGGCGCGGGGACCGGGAGATCGATCACGTTCGGTGCGCCGGTGCGCGCCCCGGTGCCGCGCGCGACCACCGGGACCGACGCGGTGACGGCGATGAGGCCGAGCCGCTCGCGCGGGATGCGCACCTCGATCTGGCCGGTCGTACCGGATGCGGAACCGAAGAGCTGCGTGGCCGGATCGGTGAGCGTGACGACGTCGTTCGGCGGCACGACGACGGCGGCGCGTTTCACCGCCGCGGGGTCGAACCCGTCGGACCCGCCCGGCGTGAAGATCAGCTCCGTCTGCACGGCATCGCCGCCCTGGTTCGTCAGCCGAAGCCGTGCGGCCGCTCCCGCAACGATGAACGAGCGCGCGGTGGCCTCGAGCGAAGTGGCCCGCCCACTGCTGAGGTTCACGCGGTCGTTGTCCTGTACCAGAAGCCGCGACGAGGCTCCGTCCTTCGTCCGCACGGTGAAGTACGTGTAGCGCGGAAGCGGCGATCCGTTCGGCGCGAACGGCCGCCGTGTGAACAGCTTGACCGTCCGCGTGGCCCCCGGCGCGACCGGCTGCGCGTTCCATCCGTCCTCGGGGACGAGCCACACTTCTGGGCCGATCTCGGCACCGAGCTCCATCGGAGTCGTCCCGGGATTTCGAATCCCGATCTCCAGCGCAGGCCGCGCCGAATCGTCGTTCCCGGAGAAACCCGGAAACGCGGCGTACTCGCCCGCGGTGCCGCCGACGAGAAACTCCGGCGTTGCTGCCGGCCCTCCGCCGACCTTCAGATTGACGAACGCGTACGGCGTCACCGGCAACGGCTGATTCACGCCGACGGCGAAGATCACTCCCTGGTACGACGCCGCGAGGTCGTTCGGCGGGCCGCTGTAGCGGATCGTGAACGTGCGCGGCAGGCCAGGCTGCAGCGTCACGAATGCGCCCCCTTCGGCAATGCTGAAGAACGGCCGCGAACCGGGCAGCTCCGATTGGCCGACGATGATCTGCGCCGGCGCCGAGCCGATGTTCTCGATGGTGAACGATCCGCTGTGGTTTTCGAGCTTCTCGCCGAGCGCGGTGACGACAGCCTCCGGCGGCACGGTGACGATGAT
>DATFUW010000373.1:0-3619 GCA_035260605.1 Thermoanaerobaculia bacterium
CGCGCTGCTCGGCCGCCGAGCCGGCCTGGGTGATCACGATGATGTCCGCGGCCTGCGTCTGGCCGGTGCCGAGGTCGATCGACGGGGTGAGCACCACCAGCTGCGTGGCGCTGACCGAGGCAACGGCCGCTTCCTTCGGCGTGCCACTGCCCGTATCGAAGAGCACGCGCACCGGTTCATTGAAGTTCGTTCCGGTAATGGTCACGCGCTGTCCGCCGGTCGGCAAACCGGTGGCCGGCGTCACGCTGGTGATCGTCGGCGTGGTCGAGACCGGCGGAGGCGTGACCGACCCCGCGCTGAACGTGACCTCGGTCGAACCGCTGGCGTTGTTGACCGTCGCCGTGACTGTCGCCGTGCCGGCGCTGGACGAGGTCAGCGTGGCCGTGGCCACGCCGTTGGTCGTCGTCTTGATCGTGGAAGTCGTGCCGGTATCGGTGAACGTGCTACCGGCGAGCGACGTGGTGAACTGGACCCCGGTGCCGTTGGCCACGTTCGACCCGTTCGAAGTGACGGTCGCGGTGATCACGGACGTGGAGTTCACGACCGGATTGCTGTTCGAGGCGTGCACGGTGATGGACGCGTTCGTCGGGGGCGTGACGCTCCCGCCGCCCCCCGTCCCGAGCGGAGGCGCCGTCGGCGATTCCGATTTGCATCCTGCGAAAATCAGGACCAGCGCAAGAAGAAGCGCGAACGTCAGTTTCCGCTGTCTCATGTCGATCATCTCTACCCCCGTCAACTCCTCCGTCCACCCACGTGAGCGCGTCCTAGCTGCATCCGCCGCACGAGTAGCAGAAATCCAACGAAAAACGCGTGTTCCCGGAGACCTTTTCGCCTGCCAACGTCTGGCCGAACACCGTGAGCACGAGATCCATGGTGATCACCCTCCGCCCCGTTTCCGGGTCGATGCCTCCGTTTTGCGGAAGCAGCGCGGCGAACGGCGCCTGGTTCAGCGCGTTCGGGTCGAACGCCACGAAGCTCGTCGACTGCCCCGCGCCGCCTGGTGTCAGCGACGTGGAGATCGATCGCACGAACGGCGACGGAACGAGATGGCCGCCGTCGATACGCACGTACGAGACCTGATAGCGGTCGATCTTGACGACGTTCAGGTCCGCCGGGGACTGCAGCGGATTGCTCGGCGGCGCCAGATTGCTCCCGGAGCTCTGCACCTGGATGGCCTGCATGAGGACCGTGCCGATCTCCTGGTTGCAGTTCAGAGCGCCCGGCGACAGATCGATCGTATGCAGCACCTGGTCGGTCGTCACCAGCAACGTGACCGGCGACGACTGCTTGTTCGCGTCGCTGCACGACCCGGTCGCGAGCATCAGGAGCACCACCGCGGCGGCCTGAGCCATTCTTGTTCGGTTGTTCATTCCACCCCTCCAGCTGTCCCGTTCCATCGACTTCATGATCGCGTCCTGCTTATGTCGTCCTGACGATCCGCGGCGTGATGAAGATCAGCAGTTCCTGATGCGTCGAATTGATGTCGTGACCTTTGAAAAGGTTGCCGATGATCGGGATCTGATGCAGGAACGGCAGACGGTTGCGCAGATCGGTGTCGTTGGTCTGGTAGATGCCGGCGATGACCGCCGTTCCGCCGTCCCGGACCATCAGGCGCGTATGCGCGGAGCGCGTCTGAATCGTCGGACCCGGCGCATTCGCCGCTGTCGGACCTGGATCGTTCTTCTGCACGGCGATGTCCATGATCACGGTTCCCGCCTCGGTGATCTGCGGCGTCACGGTCAGGCTGAGTGTGGCGTCGAAGTACTGGACGGTGGTCGTGAAGTTGATCCGCGTCTGGAACGGAATCTGAGTACCGGCGGAGATCTGCGCCGCCACGTTGTCCTGCGTCTGCACGCGCGGCGCGGCGATGACGCGGGCAATCGATTCCTGCTCCGCCGCATTGAGCGCGACATCGAGCGTGAACGTGCCCAGCACGTTGGCCAGAGAGAACGAGAGCACCGGGTTGCCGGGACCGAAATCGAACGGGCCGCCGATGGTGTCGATCCGACTCGGGAAGACCAGGCCGGTCCCGGTGCCGAGCGACGGATCGAGCGTTCCGCGGAAGCCCCAGTTGAACCCGTACTGCTGCAGGAAGGTCTGCGTGGTCTCGACGATGCGCGCTTCGATCAGCACCTGCCGGTTTGGCACGTCGACCGAGTCGATCAGATTGCGGATCGTCTGCAGGTATTCCGGGATCTCGCTGATGATGATCTGGTTCGTACGCTGGTCGATGATGATGTGCGCGCGCGGCGAGGCGATCCCTCGCAGCAGTGTCTGAACATCATTTGCCCGGGCGTACGACAGGTGGAACACGACCGTGGTCAACGGCTTGTTGAGCCGCTCCTGCTCCTGCAGTTTCTGGTTGGCCGCGGTCTCCTCGGACAGCGTCGTTAGCCGCCCGATGCGCATCACATTGCCTTCGAGCACATAGGAGAGCTTGTTCTGGCGCAGGATGATGTCCAGCGCCTGATCCCACGGAACATCGACGAAATCGACGGTCACCGAACCGGCGACATCGGGGTCGATGGCCATGTTCAGCCCGGTCAGCTCGGCGAACGTACGCAGGACGTCCTTGAGGTCTGCGTCCTTCAGGTTGAGCGAGATCGGCTCGCCCGTGTAGACCCGTTCGCCGGCGCTGAGCGTGCGCGTTCCGCCGAGGCCCGCGCCAATGGCCGGCTCGGTCGGTTGGCCGGGCGTCGAAAAGACGTTCTCTGTCGTCGATCCCGGCTGCGGCTGCAGCGGTACGCCCTGCGTGTGGACGGTCGTGCTCGCCGGCGGCGGCGCCGGAGGCGGAGTCTGATCTTCGCTGTGAATGACCGCGACCGCGCCGTTCGACGCGTCCGCCGGCATCTTCCAGCTCGGTGCATTTTCGGCAACCGCGGGGATCTGTGAGACAAGGTCGGCAGGCTTCGCTGCCGGCGGCGCCGGCTCCGTCGCATTGGCGACCTTTGCCGAGGCGGGAGTGGGCACGGAGACCGGGGCGGCCGCATCGGCTGCAACCGCCGCATCCCCGAACGTGACCACGAGGCGATCTCCGTTCCTGGCCACATTGTAGGTCGTCTTTTCGTTCAGATCGACCACGACGCGCGTGACGTCCTTCGAGAACTGGCCGGCGCGGACCTGTTTGACCGGTCCCTCGTTGACCGCGACCACCTTCTTTTTCATGGCATCGCGGATTCCGGCCAGGTCGATGACCACGCGCGACGGATTCTCCAGCTTGAACGCGCTGTAGCTCGCGTCGCCATCCATCTGAATCTGGACGGTGATGGACGCTCCGCTGCCGTCCGTGTCGATCTTCCGCAGCACCCGGGCCTTCGGAAGCTTCACCGCGGCGGCCTTCACGGCCGGCGGAGGAGTCTTCGCGGCCGCCTTCTCCACCGGGGCCGGCGAAGGCGCGGTGGCCGCGGTAGCGGCGACGGGCGGAACCGGATCGGCGGCCGCCTTCATTGCGACAGGCGCCGGAGCCGGGAGAGTGATGACGACCGACTCGCCGTCGGCAACGGCCTCGGCGGTGCCTGGTTTGTCGAAGCGGACGCTGACGCGGGTCAGCTGGCTGCCCATCTCGGTGACCTCGTCGGCGCTGATGGTCCGGATCCCGGAGGGAAGCGTCGAGGGAACG
>DATFUW010000374.1:0-3895 GCA_035260605.1 Thermoanaerobaculia bacterium
GCCGCCGTGCCACGTGTGGCGCGCGCCGCTCAGGAGATCGTGGGCCTGGAACGGACGCACGGTGTCGAGGTTGAGCGCGGGCAGGTCGAGCTCCACCCACCCCGACTGCTGGTTGTGCGGATCGACGTTGACCACCGTCACTACGGAGTCTTCCCCCACCGACTTGCTGTAGCACAGGATCTCGTCGTTCGTGGTGGGATGGAACCGCAGCGATGCGTTCTGCTGCAGCGCGGGATTGTCGCGCCGGATGCGGTTGATGCGCGCGATCAGCTCCGACAGGTCGTCCTCCATGCGCGGCCAGGGCCGAATCTCGTATTTCTCTGAATCGCGGTACTCCTCGCTCCCCGATTCCCGCGGCTCCGCGATCAGCCGCTCGAACGCCGGGCCGTAGATCCCGTAGTTCGCCGAGAGCGTCGCCGCAAGAATCAGACGGATGATGAACGCCGGCCTCCCACCATACTGCAGGTATTCGGTCAGGATGTCGGGCGTGTTCGGCCATGCGTTGGGGCGGAAGAACTCGCTCACCGGCGGCCGGGTGATCTCCGTGAAATACGAAGTCAGCTCGGACTTCGTGTTGCGCCAGGCAAAGTAGGTGTACGACTGCGCGAACCCCGCCTTCGCCAGCCAGTGCATGATCTTCGGACGGGTGAAAGCCTCGGCGAGAAACAGGACGTCCGGATGTTCGTTGCGCGTCTCGCGGATGACCCACTGCCAGAACGGCAGCGGCTTGGTGTGCGGGTTGTCGACGCGGAAGATGCGCACGCCCTGGCCGATCCAGAACCGCAGCACGCCGCAGAGCTCGTCCCACAGATCGCGCCACGCCTCGGTGTCGAAGTCGAAGGGATAGATGTCCTGATACTGCTTCGGCGGGTTCTCGGCATACTGGATCGTCCCGTCGGGCCGCTTCCGAAACCAGTCCTCATGCTCCCGCACCCAGGGGTGATCGGGAGAGGTCTGGAAGGCGATGTCGATCGCCACCTCGATGCGCCGCTCTGCGGCGGCGGCGACGAGATGGCGGAAGTCCTCGATCGTTCCGAGCTGCGGGTGGACGTCGTGGTGGCCGCCCTCGTCCGAGCCGATGGCCCACGGGCTGCCGACGTCGTGCGGCGCGGCGTTGATGGCGTTGTTGCGTCCCTTGCGGAAGGTGCGGCCGATGGGATGGACCGGCGGGAGGTAGAGCACGTCGAACCCCATCTTCTCCAGCCGCGGAAGCTGCGCCTCGACGTCGCGGAACGTGCCATGCGCTCCGGCCGTGGAGGAGGCCGAGCGCGGAAACAGCTCGTACCAGGCGCTGAAGCCCGCCCTCGGGCGGTCGACCTCGACGGCGAACGGCTCGGTGCGCGTCGCGTGCGCGCGGTCGGAGTTACGCCACATCAGGTCGAGTAGCTCGTCGCTATCGGCGTCGCGCAGCTTGTCGGCCAGCTCTTCATCGCCTTCGAGCCCGGCGGCGTAGCGTTGGAGGCGCGTGCGGTCGCGGCCGGCGGCGCGTCCGCCCGCCGCGCGGATCATCTGCGCGCCGATGCGGAGTTGCACGTCGAGGTCCGGCTGCTGCGCCTCGATCCGCTTGCGCAGGTCGCGGTGCCAGGTGAGGAAATGATCGACCCAGGCCTGGAACGAGAACTCGTAGAAGCCGAGCTGTCCGACCGGAAACTCCGCGCGCCAGCGGTCGTTGACCCGCGGCAGGGCGCGCACTTCATGGGACTCCGTCTCATCGCGGTGACGCCAGAGCATCACCGCGGAGAGGACGTCGTGGCCGTCGGCGAAGATGTCCGCCTCGGCGAGGACGACGTCGCCCACCACGCGCTTGGCCGGGAAGCGACCGTCATCGACGCTCGGGGAAACTGCTTCGATGATGACACGCCGCCGGCCGTCAAAACCGGTTTCGGGCACCACGGACTTCTGCCTGCGAACTATATGCCTTCGGATAACGCACGGCGAGCGGTCATCGGATCGTGGATATCAAACAGACGGCGGAGCGCCGCCGTGTCGCCCATCTTCGCCAGCCCGGCCAGGACGTGCTCGTTGCCCGGCGCTTCCTCGTCGGCGCGGCGAAGCAGCGCCACGATCTCGCTCCGCGGCGCGCCGAGGTGCGCCGCGGCGCGTGCCCGGTACCAGGCCAGCGACGAGACGGCGCGATTCTCGCGCATCGGCCGGTATCCCGCCGTCTCCAGCCGCTGCAGCAGCGCGTCCGCCTCGCGCCAATGTCCCTGCCGCTCCAGCGCCAGCGCGGCGTCGAACCCGTTCCGCGCACCGGTCCATCCGGCAGCGTCCTCCCGCTGCGCCGGACCGTCGATCGTCAGCAGCAGCGCGATCATTACCGCGGCGACGGCAAGGAAGAGCCGTTTCCGGACCACGATCTCCGCCAGCCCCGCCGCGGCGAGCACGATCATCGGCGCGAGCATCGCGTTCCGCTCCCGCGCGGTCACGTAAAAGACGACGAGCGTGACGGCGCCCGCCGCCGCGAAAACTACCACCGGTGCCATTCCCCGAATGCGCATCAGGAGCGCGGCGATCCCCAGGCCGACGAGCAGCCCGAACGGAATGAACGGAACGCGCTCCAGCAGAACGTTCTTTCGCGCCATCGTGACGAGGTCGTACGCGTCATGGCTGTGGATCGCGAACCACGCCTTGCGGACCACGAGGCGGAGCGCGGCGCCCGGATAGGCGCGCGCAAATGCCAGCGCCTTCCCCGTCCAGTAGCGGTTCGATTCCGCGCGCGTCACCTCCTGCCCGAGCGCCTGCGAAGCAAGGAAGCGGTAGGCCTCGTGCAGCGTGTCCGGATCGGAGGATCGTTGCTCGAGATCATTCACCAGACGCGGTTGGACACCCTCGTATCCGCCGGCGCTCGGATTCATCCCTTCGTAGAAGACCGTCCCCGGATCCATCAGCGCGACCTCGCCGGTCAGCGAGAAATTCACGCCGATCATGACGGCGATGGGGAGGATCGCCGCGGCCCCGAGCTTCCACGAGCGCCGTGTCACGATCAGGCCAGCGATGGCCAGCAGCGCGACCGGGCGGCAGATGGCCGAGAGGCCGAGCAGGAGACCGGCGAGGGCGTTGTGCCGCTCGTCGTCCTTCCATAGCAGCGCGGCGAGTGCCGCGGCATCGAAGAGGAGAATCAGCGTCTCCGGCTCGAGATCGGTGGCGCAGACCAGCGCGGCGCGGCTGCCGAGCAACAGCAGTGGCGCGGCGATCACAGCGATCATCCCCCAGCGCCGCGCCGCCATCGACAGCAGCAGCGCGGACGCGCTGACCAGCGCAATCTGCAGCGTGCGGATGGCGTGCAGTCCCAGCCCCAGGCCGCGCAGGGCGACGACGAACCAGAGGTAGAGCGGGCTGAAATCGAGCAGCCGTCCCCGCGGCGTGTGTCCGGTGAGGATCTGGTCGGCAACCGTCGAGTACTTCGCGAAGTATCCCTGATCTGGAAGCGCGTCGATGAGCCGCACCCGGGCGACGGTGATCGCCGCGAGCGCGGCAATCCCCAGGGCGATGGCCATCCATTTACGCAATGAGCTTCCGCACGAACGGCCGCACGACGAACCGCAGCACGCTCCCCGCCGGACCGCGCCGCAAGGCGATCAGACGCACCACCTGCTCGATCCCCAGCGCGAGGGCCACGAGCATCGGCACGATGACTCCGCGCATGTACGAGCTGACGATCCCCAGCGCCGCCACGGCCAGGAGGATTCCGGCCATGGCCCCCGATTCGCGGCGATAGTCGTAGCCGTAACGCGCCGCGGCGCGCGCCTGCTCGGCCGGCGTCAGCAGCGTCAGCAGCGGCTCGCGCATCACGATGCTGTCGCGCTCGGCGATCTCCGGCGGCGCCTCCGTGATCGTCACCGCCAGCCCTTTCTCCGACGCGAACGGCGACGGCCCCCGTCCCGAAACGACATGG
>DATFUW010000375.1:0-6476 GCA_035260605.1 Thermoanaerobaculia bacterium
TCCGTCCGCCGAGGGCCTCGGCGATCGACTGCCGGACCGCGGGAAGGCCCGACGGATCCGGACTCCGGCCGGATTTCGCCACCAGCCGCGGGCCGCCGGCGTAGACGAACACCTCGCCGTCGAAATTCTTCGCGGCCTCCCGCGCCGCCTGCTCGCTCGGCTCCTCGGTGATCTCGCTGGCGTATTCGTGCGCGAACGCCGAGGCGCGCTGATGGAGCATCTCCTCGACCGCCCCGCGCGCCTGACGCTCCAGAAACTCGTAGACACCGCCGGCGAACACGCCGAGCGTCAGCGCCATGATGGCCACGTACCAGAGGGTGAGCCGGACTCGGATCGGAAGCGTCATGGCTCGGAGCGCAGCAGATAGCCCTCATTGCGCCGCGTCATCAGCAGATGCGGCTCCTGACGGTCGATCTTCCGCCGGAGACGGTTCACGTAGACCTCGATGAGGTTGGAGAACGGATCGAAGTGCTCATCCCAGACGTGCTCGGCGATCTCCTGCCGCGTAACCACGCGCCCCGCATTGCGCGCCAGAAAATCGAGCAGCGCGTATTCCTTCGATGTCAGCACCACCTCGGCGTCGCCGCGAAAGACGCGATGACTCGCCGTATCGATGCTCAGATCGCCGACGCGGAGAATCGACGGAACGAGCGCCGGCAGACGGCGCAGCAGCGCGCGGAGCCGCGCCAGAAGCTCCGGGAAGGCGAACGGTTTCACGAGATAGTCGTCCGCGCCGGCGTCGAGCCCGGCGATGCGGTCGTCGATGCCGTCCCTCGCGGTCAGCATCAGGATCGGGACGGCCGAAGCGGCGGCGCGCAAACGGCGGCAGACTTCGAAACCATCGACGCGTGGGATCATGACGTCGAGCACCATCGCGTCGTACGCATTGAGCGAGGACTGATAGAGCGCCGCCGCCCCATCCTCGACCGCGTCGACGGCATACCCTTCCTCGCGCAAACCTCGTACGATCACATCGCGAAGCCGAGGATCGTCCTCTACGATCAGGAGACGCACCCGGACACTCTAACAAGCCCGAGGGTTGTTCATGTGGCGTTCATGTTCGCTGGCGCACGCTCTGCTTCCGCTTTTTTCCGCGACTCGCCGTGAGGACGTGGAGCGGCCGGCGCCGCCATCAGAATGAAACGAGGAAACAGAGGAAGAGGTTGGGAGGGTCATTGAGGTCGGGATTGCTGGCCATTCTCGCCATCATGGCGCTTTCGGTCGCTTCGTTCGGCGAGACGCCCCCTGCCCAGGCGCCGCCCGCTCCTGCGCCGCTGCCGCCGGCCATATTGTCCCTGCAAGGGGCGCTGGCGGTGGCCTCGCAGCAGGTGTCCGCCCTGCAGCAGGCGCAGATCGACGAGCAGATCGCGGCGCAGGATCTGCTGCAGGCCAAAGCGGGTCTGCTGCCACGGGTGCGCGATTTCTTCACCATCATGTACAACTCGCCGTTTTCTGGAACGGACCAGCAGAGCTTCATCGCGCAGAACGCCGTTCACGAGTATCAGAACCTGATCGGAGTGGCGGGTGATTGGAACTTCGGCCTGATCTCGGCGATCTCGCGGAGCCGCGCGCTGCTCGAAGCGGCGCGGGCCGGGACGGAGGTCGCGCGGCACGCGCTCGTGCGCGGGGTCGATGAGGCCTACTACGGCGCGGCCCTGGCGACGGCCAAACGCACCGCCGCGGAGCAAAGCCTCGCTGCGGCCGAAGAATTCGAGCACATCACCGCGCTCAATGAACACGCCGGAGAGGTCCCGGAGGTCGATGTGATCCGGGCGCGGCTCCAGACCGCGGCGCGCCGTGACGATCTGGCGCAGGCACGGCAGGCTGAAACGATCGCCAACGCGGCACTGGGGACGCTCCTCGGCTACGGGATCACGAAGAGTCCGGTGATCGAGCCGCTGCCGCAGACCATCGACGTGCGGCAGATCGATCGCTTCACGGCGGCGCGCGTGCCCCATCGGCCCGAGTTCGCGCAGCTCGAAGCGCAGGTGCGCGCCGCGCACGCAGACGTTCGCGTGGCGCGGGCGGACCTTCTGCCGGCGATTTCCTACTCGGTCGACGAAGGCTTCGACACGCCTTCCCTCGCTCCCGCCGAGCTGCGAAAGCACCAGGGCATTCTTGCGACCGCGAATGTCGATGTGCCGATCTTCGACTGGGGCGTGACGTGGAGCCGCATCCGCCAGGCGCAGCTTCGCGCGCGCGGCGCGGAACTGCAGCGTGAGCTGATCATTCGCGATCTCTACCTGCAATTCGCCACCGCGCGGCAGGAGGCGCTCACTGCCGCCGATCGCGTGGAGAACGCCCGCCTGGCGGTCGCCGACGCGGAGCGGAACGTCTCGATCTCCGTGGCTCGCTATCGCGCCGGCGAGGGATCGATCGTCGAGGCCACGGACGCGTTGACCACATTGGCGACCGAACGCCTCGCGCTCCAGCAGTCACTGTTCGACTATCAGGTGGCCGTAGCGCGGCTCCGGGAGGCGGCCGGAGAATGACGCTCGTTCGGGAACCGCCGGAGACTGCACCTGCGCGCCGCGCGTGGTGGCGACGGCGCCGCGCCGTGGTCGCCGCTGCGTCGGTCGTCTTCCTGGCGCTCGTGGTGCTGGTGTGGCGCAGTTGCCACGCGGCGGGTGGGGAAGAGGGCGAGGCGAACGTGGTGGTCTCGGTTCAGGTGGCGAAGGCCGAACGCGGCACGATCGCCAATCCCGTGACCTCCGTGGCGACGTTGACGCCGATTCGCGAGGCCACCATCACCCCGAAGATCTCCGGTCAGATCACGGAACTGGGGCTGCTGACCAACCGTCACGTGCACGCCGGGGACGTCCTGGCGGTGCTCGAATCGCGCGATCTTCTCGCGCAGCGCGATGAGGCGGCCGGGGCGCTGCAGGAGGCGCAGTCTGCGGCGCGGGCCACGGCGCAGGGCAGCGTGCCGCTGACGAACGCTCAGGATCAGAAGGCGCTGATCGATGCCCGCGCCGTGCTCGACAATGCGCGAAAGACGTTCGAACGACGTCAGGTGCTCTATCGGGAAGGTGGGATCTCGCTGAAAGAGCTCGAAGCGTCGAAGCTCGCGGTGACGAACGCGGAGAACGACCTTCAGGTCGCCGAGGCGTCGACCAACCTGCATCATCAGGTGATGAATCCCGGCGACATTCGCGCCGCGGAAGCGAGAGTGAACCAGGCGCAGCATCGTCTGGCGAATTTCAATGCGCAACTGAGCTACACGGTCATCCGCGCACCGTTCGAGGGAACGGTCACCGCGCAGTTTCAATACCAGGGCGACATGGCCGGCCCGGGGATCAGACTGCTGACCATCGCCGACACCACGGCGTTGATCGCCAGAACGCAGGTCGCCGAGGAGATCGCGGCGACGCTCGCCCCGGGCGACGCCGTCACCGTCCGCCCGGATGATCTCCCGGGGCAGACGTTCAACGGCTCGATCAGTCTGGTGGGCAAGGCGGCGGACCCGCAGAGCCGCAGTGTGGAGGTCTGGGTCCGTGTGCCCGATCCCGGAGGGCGCCTCCGGGCCAACGGAATCGCGCAACTGGTGATCGCCGCGCAGCCGGTGCCCGATGCGGTGATCGTCCCCTCACCGGCGGTGACGCTCGACGCGACCAACGGGAACCGCGGCACCGTGATGGTCGTCGACGCGCAGTCGGTGGCCCATGAGATCCCCGTGATCATCGGCATCCGGAACGATCAGCGCACGCAGATCACGTCCGGCCTGCACGGAGGAGAGACAGTGGTCACCGAGGGGAACTACGGATTGCCGGACGGCACGAAAGTGACGTTCGGGCGATGAACATCGGCCGTCTGGTCGACACGCAGTGGCGGGCGGTCGTCGTGGTCGTCGTCCTGGTGGTGGTGGGGGGAACGATCGCTGCCACCCGGCTCCCCATGGCCCTCTTTCCGCACACCGACTTCCCGCGCATCGTGATCCTCGTGGACAACGGAGTGGTTCCCGCCGAGCAGACCCTCGTCTCGGTCACCAAGCCGGTCGAGGAGGCGATGAGCGGAATTCCGGGCATCGCCAGGATCAAGTCGATCACCCAGCGGGGCGGAACGGAGATCGATCTGTTCTTCGACTGGAAGACGAACATCATTCAGACGCTGCAACTGGTGCAGGCCACGCTCTCGCAACTGACTCTTCCATCCAGCGCGGAGATTCGCAGCGTCGACCGGCTGACGTTTTCGGTCTTCCCCATTCTCGGCTACAGCCTGACCTCCGCAACGCGAGACCCGGCAACGTTGCGCACCATCGGTCAATACACGGTGCGGCCCCCGCTGGCACGGCTGCCCGGAGTGGGACGGGTGGCCGTGGCCGGCGGCGAGGTCCAGGAGTTCCACATCAACCTCATCCCCGACCGTCTCGACGGACGCGGATTGACGGTGGCGCAGGTGGTCGATGCGGTGCGCAGTACGAACGTGATCGATTCGCCCGGACTGATCGACGAGAACCATCACCTCGAGCTGGCGCTCGTCAGCGGCCGGGCCACGACGCTCCAGGATCTCGGCCGCATCGTGGTGGGCAACGCCGGCAACGTGCCGGTCAAGCTCTCCGACGTGGCCACGGTCACCCCCGGCTACGCCACGCATTACACCATCGTCACCGCAGACGGAAAGCCTGCCGTGCTGGTCAACGTCCTGCGGCAGCCCGCCGGCAACACGGTCGCCGTCTCCGATGCGGTCAAGGCGCAACTCCAGAAGCTCAAGCCGCTGCTCCCGCGGGACGTGCAGATCAAGCCGTTCTACGACCAGTCCATTCTGGTGCGCGCCTCGGTGGGATCGGTGCGTGACGCCATCATCATCGGCCTGATCCTCTCGGTCCTGATCATGTACGGGTTCCTGCGGAGCTGGGGGACGACGCTGGTGGCCACGGTCGTCATTCCGGTGACCATCGTGGTCACGATTCTGGTGATGTGGGTCGTGGGGCTGACGTTCAACCTCATGACTCTCGGCGGGGTGGCCGCGGCGATCGGCCTGGTGATCGATGATGCCATCGTCGTGGTGGAGAACATCCACGCACACCTCGTTGCCGGCGCGTCGCGGTCGGATGCCATTCATCAGGCCATGAACGACATCGCTGCGCCGATCGTCGGTTCCACCATCACGCCGGTCGTCGTCTTCCTTCCGCTGATGCTGCTGACGGGCGTGACCGGCGTCTTCTTTCGCTCGCTGGCGCTGACCATGGCCGTGGCGCTGCTGACTTCGCTGGTGCTGGCGCTCTTCTTCACGCCGGTGCTGGCGCGGTATTTCGTCTCCTCCCCTGCCACTCCGAAAGAACATCGGAAGGAGGAAGGCGGCCGAATCCTGCAGCGCCTGATCGCCGGGTACGAGCGCCTGCTGACGCTCGCGCTCCGCCACCGCGCCGCCGTGTTCGCCCTCATCGGCGTGCTGCTGGTGATCGCCTACATCATCTACCGGCTCCTCGGCAGCGAATTTCTTCCCGGGTTCGACGAGGGCGCATTCGTGCTCGATTACGTGGCTCCGCCCGGCGCATCGCTGCAGGAAACCGACCGCATGCTGCGGCACGTGGGAGCGATGCTGAAAGGTACGCCGGACATCGAGAGCTACTCCCGCCGCACGGGGCTGCAACTGGGGCTGGCCATCACCGAGCCGAACACCGGCGACTTTCTGGTCAAGCTCAAGTCCGGACCTCGGCGCTCGACGGATGACGTCGAAGCGGAGCTACGCCACAAGATCGAGACCAGCGAGCCCGCGCTGCGCGTCGAATTCGCCGGGATCCTCAGCGATCTGATCGGCGATCTCACCAGCAGCCCCGCGCCGATCGAGATCCGCCTGTTCAGCGAAGATACGCCCGCATTGCAGCGGACGGCGAAACAGGTCGCGGCCTCGATTTCCAAAGTCCCGGGAGTGGTCGACGTTTTCGACGGAATCGTCATCAGCGGTCCGGCCGTCACCTTCCACATCGATCCGCAGCGCGCGGCGCTGTTCGGGATCACCACCACCGATCTCAGCGACACGATCTCCGCCGCGCTCGGCGGAACGGTGGCATCCTCGGTCATCGAGCGAAACCGCCTCATCGACATCCGCGTGTTGCTGCCGCCGGATTCCCGAAGCTCCCTCGATCAGCTGCGAGCGCTGCGCGTCCGATCACCGATCACGAACTCCTATGTGAGGATCGATCAGGTGGCGGCGATCGCCTACGATCCCGGCCAGGCGGAGATCGATCGAGACGGGCTGCGGCAGTCGATCGCCGTCACGGCGCGGCTCGAGGGAAGCGATCTGGGAACGGCGATCGGCCGCATCCGCGCGCAACTGAGCCGTGATGTCCATCTGCCGCCGGGATTGACGCTCGAATACGGCGGTCTCTATCAGGAGCAGCAGGCGAGCTTCCGCGAGCTGGCGCTGACGCTGGGATTGGCGATCGCCCTCGTCTTTCTGGTGCTGCTGATCGAATTTCGTTCGTTTGCCCATCCGGTGGCCATCGTCACCGGCGCGGTGCTCGCCCTCACCGG
>DATFUW010000376.1:0-4892 GCA_035260605.1 Thermoanaerobaculia bacterium
AGCCGCGCGAACGGCGTGTTCGCCGGCGCCGCGGCGGTGTTCGCCGCCGCCGCGGTCTATTTCGTTGCCACGCACAGCGCCGCGGCCGCGTTTCACCATCTCTGGACCGAAAACTTCTACGGCGACCGCCTGTCGGAAGGAGGAACCTGGGTCTTTTTCCGCTGGACCGTCTGGCCGCTCGGCTTCCGTCTGTTCGGACAGGCCCGGGCCTTCGATCCGCTCCTGTTCGATCCCGCGACGGTGGCCATCTTCGCCATCGGAGCGGTCGGGATGGTGCGCGTCCTGACGACCCGGGCCCGCACGCCCGATCACCGCTTCGTCCTCGCGTTTCTGCAGATCGGAAACGTGCTGTTCATCGCGGCGATGAAGTTCATCTATGGATACCACTTCGAGATCGTGATGCTGCTGATGCTTCCGTTCGTCGCGCAGGAGATCGAACGCTGGGCGGCGGCCGAGCGCCGGTGGGCCGCCGTGGCCGCGCTGCTCTGCTTCGTCTCCGCGGTGAACTGCTTCGCCTCGATCTTTCGCGGACAGGAGCGCGATCTGCGCTACCAGGACCAGGTGATGCGCGATGTCGATCGCCTGACGCCGCCGGATGGGACGGTCTTCGACGGAGTCGGATGGGCTCTGCGCCGCGCCCCGGCGTATCGCCGCTGGTTTCTTCCCGTGCGCGTGGCCTATCTCGAGCGGAGCGGGATGTTCGAGCCATATTCGCCGCGCCAGATGGCCGGCGCACCGCCGGCCGCCGTGATCACCGACTGGAGAATGGTGCACTGGCTCGACATCCACCCCGACCTCCTTGCGTTCGCCACGAAGGAGTACTTGCCGTTTCGTGTGAATCTCTGGCTGCCGGGGCTGAGCGCGCGCCTGACGCCCGCCGCGCCGGCCGCGGAGTGGATCGTCCCCGAGAGCGGCGAGTACCGGATTGATGCTTCGGAGACCCTTTCCCATCACCCCTGGTTCGCCAGTCCGCTGCTGTTCGGAAGTTTCCCGAGCGCGCACACGGAGATCGCACTGCGTGGATTCCCGCCCGCGTCTTCGCTGCCGCTGTCGTGGACGGTCGACGGGACTCCGATTCCGCCGCGGGACACGCTCTCGCTGCGCCGGCACCAGCGGGTCGGAGTTCGCTTTCACGGCTCGCGTCCGCTGGGAGTGATGGTCGTGCCGGTGTCGATCGATGCGCTGTTTCAGCAGCCCCCGCCGGGAGTGAGTCTCGACGCCGCCGGCGCGGCGGTGACGCACGTGCCGCGGTTCTGACCGCTATACTCGATTCAGGTGAGCGAACCGAAGGCCATCCGCCTGGTGATGGCAGCCATCGCGGCGAGCGTCGGCGCCCGGCTGGTTTCGCTTCAGGCCCTGCATCCCCTCAACTGGGACGAGATCGAGTTCTTCCGCGCCACCGACTGGGTTCGCCAGGGACTCGTCCCCTACCGCGATTTCTTCGAGCACCACACGCCGCTGCAATGGTTCGTCTTCGGTCCGATCACGGCGCTCACGCATTCGGCGGGCGTCGATGCCGTGCTGACGATGCGCTGGGCGCAGGTCCCGCTGTGGATCGCGATCTTCGTGCTGATTCAGGTTTGGATGATCGATGAGCGGCTGTCACCTTTCGCCCGATGGGCGGCCATGGCCTTTCCGCTGACCAGCACGCTCTTCATGCTGCCCGCGGTCGAGTACCGGGTCGACGTGCTCGCGGGGGGCCTGCTGATCGCGGCGCTGGTCTGTATTCAGCGGATGGAGCGGAGCGTCTGGTACGCGCTCGCCGCGGGGGCGGCGCTCTGCCTGTCCGGGTTCGCGAACCTGCGCATGGGGCCCGTGCTGGTGCTGACGATGCTGATGGCCCGGATCATTGATTTTCCGAAACGCCGATGGGGAGGGAATGCACGCGCCAACTGGATCTTCGCCGGCGCCGCGGGGATGTTCGCCCTCTGCAGCATCTACTTCCTCGCCACCCGATCGGCTGCCACCGCGTTCCGCCATCTGATCGTCGACAACTTTCTGGCGGACAAGTGGGCCGTGCCGCCGATCGCGCACATGATGCTGCACCGGCTCGTGGCGCCGTTCGGGTTCCATCTCGCGCCGGGGCAGGCGCCCTTCACACCGTCGACGGTCGATCCCGGCGGGATTGTGGTGGTCGTCGCCGGGACGGCAGCGATGATCCATCTCCTGGTCAGCCGGCGCCGCACGCCCGACGCGCTGTTCTTTCTGGCCTTCGTGCAGATCACGAACCTGCTGTTCATCGGCGCGATGAAGTTCGTCTTCAACTATCACCTGGTCATCGCCGCGGCGTTGATGGTGCCGCTGCTCGCCTCCGAAATCGAGCGCTTCCCGAATGCGAAGGCGGTCCTGGCGCTCATCGCGGTCACGGCGGTGGTCAATGTAGCCGTAGCGCTCTTCCGCGGGAAGGAAGCGGACCTCGGCTATCAGGACACGATCATGCAGGCACTCGACTCCCGGACGCCGCCCGGCTCCGCGGTGTGGGACAGCGTGGGATGGGCCCTGCACCGCCGGCCGGCGTACCGCTACTGGTTCCTGCGAGAAATCGTCGTGGTGCTCGAACGGCACGGCATTTTTCCGACATACACACCGGCCGATATGATTCGGAATCCACCCGCGGCCGTCGTCCCCGACTGGGACACGCGCGTGTGGATGGCGCGCCATCTGCCGCTGGCGAGGTTCGTGACCTCGCAGTACCTTCCGACGTGGATGAATCTCTGGCTGCCCGGACTCAGCGCGTCGCTGAGAGCGGGGGAGGAGGCGCGCTGGATCGTTCCGGCGGCCGGGACGTACACGATCTACGCCTCGGAGCGCCTGGCGCGCCACCCGTGGTTTCTGAATCCGCTCGATCTGGAGGCCGCGTGGTGGCGCAACCGCGCCCTCACGCAACTCCGGGACGACGATGTCGCGGCCGCGCCGGTCGAGTTCACGGTCAACGACGTTCCGGTCGGCGTGAGCGCGACCTCGATGAATCTCGCGGAGCACGACGTGGTGACCGCGATCAACCGCGACTCGGCGCGGGTCGGCGTGATGCTCGCCCGAGTGCCCCGGGAGGAGCTCTTCATGGCTCCTCCGGCCGGGGTGACGATCGAGGCCTCGTCCTCGCCGCAATGGCATGTGCCGAACTTCTGACCGATGAATAAAGCGCTCTTTCTCGATCGCGACGGGGTCCTCGACGATCTGACGCACCACGAGAACGGGGAGTGGGGAGCTCCGTTGCGGCCGGAGACCGTCCACGTGCTTCCCGACGCCGCCGATGCCGTGAAGCGGGCGGCGGAAGCCGGCTGGCTGATTTTCGTGGTCAGCAACCAGCCCGACGCTGCGAAGGGGAAGACGACATTCGCCCTCCAGCACGCTGTCCACGACGAGCTGCTGCGCCAGCTCGGCGAGGTTCCGATCCGCGAGTTCTTCTACTGTTTTCACCAGTCTTCGGACGGCTGCTCCTGCCGCAAGCCCAGTCCCTACTTCGTCATCCAGGCGGCGCGGCGGTACGGCGTCGACCTCGGGCAGTCGTGGTTCGTGGGAGACGTCGATACCGACGTCGAATGCGGGAGAAGGGCGGGGTGCCGGACGGCGCTGTTAGAATATCCACACTCGAGGAGTCGGCGTGGCACGCAGCGGCCGGATTGGGTTTGTCGTGACCTCGATCACTTCGTGCGCGCGCTGACGGCTCAAACATCGCCCGATGACACACGGTCTGAAGATTGATCTGTACGCCGACGGCGCGGACGTCCGCGAGATGATCGCGGCGCGCGACAGCGGAATCGTCAAAGGCTTCACCACGAATCCGACGTTGATGCGCAAGTCGGGCGTGAACGATTACGAGAAGTTCGCGCGGGAGGCGCTCGCCGCCGTCGGCGATCTTCCGATCTCCTTCGAGGTCTTCGCCGACGAGTTCGACGAGATGGAGCGCCAGGCGCGGCAGATCGCCACCTGGGGCGGCGGGGTGTTCGTCAAGATTCCGATCACCAACACGCGGCGCGAGTCGTCGGTCGATCTGATCCGCCGTCTCTCCGCCGCCGGGGTGAAGCTGAACATCACCGCGATCCTGACCCTGGACCAGGTGCGCGGCGTGGTCGAGGCCGTCGATGCCGGCACCCCGGCGATCGTCTCCGTCTTCGCCGGACGGATCGCCGACACGGGACGAGATCCGGTGCCGCTGATGACCGAGGCCGCGCAGATGGTGCAGAAGCGGCCGCGGGCACAACTGCTGTGGGCCAGCCCGCGCGAGCTGCTGAACATCTTCCAGGCCGACGCCTGCGGCTGCCACATCATCACCGTGACGCCCGACATCCTGAAGAAGCTGGCCATGGTCGGCAAACCGCTCGAGGACCTCTCGCTGGACACGGTGAAGATGTTCTACAACGACGCCTCCTCGGCGGGGTTCCGGTTGTGATCGTCACACGGACGCCCTTTCGTGTGACGCTCGGCGGCGGCGGTACCGATCTCCCGTCGTACTACATGCAGCACGGCGGATTCATCTTCGCCATGGGGCTCGACAAGTACATGTACGTGGTCGTGAACCGGCCGATGGTCGGGCACCACGTCCGCTTGCACTATTCGCACGCCGAGGTCGTGGAGCACGTCAGTCAGCTCAAGCACGAACTGGCGCGCGAAGCGATGAAGTCGCACGGGATCGAGAACACCTTCGAGGTGGCGTCGATCGCCGATCTGCCGGCAGGGACGGGCCTCGGCTCATCGAGCTGCTACCTGGTCGGGCTGCTCAACGCGCTCCATCACGATCGCCGCGAGTACGTCTCGCTGCAGTCGCTGGCCGAAGAGGCCTGCCGGATCGAGATCGACATCCTGAAGGAAGGGATCGGCAAACAGGACCAGTACATGGCCGCATTCGGCGGGCTGACGGTGCTGGACATCGCGGCCGACGGGCGCGTGAC
>DATFUW010000377.1:0-5253 GCA_035260605.1 Thermoanaerobaculia bacterium
CCGCCGCCCTGATCATCGCCGACAACGTGAGCGCCACCTCGCCGCTCGCGCTCGGCGGCGACGACGGCTCGATCGCCATTCCGGTCATCAGCGTCACGAAGTCCGACGGCGCGGCGATCCGCGCGCAGGCCGCCGCCGGAGCCTCGGCCCTTCTGGCTGCCGATCCGCAGCAGCTCGCCGGGGCCGATTCCCATGGGTTCGTCAAGCTCTTCGCGCCGAGCCCGCTGCAGGACGGCTCGTCCATCCACCACTGGGACTCGTCAGCGACGCCCGATCTGCTGATGGAGCCGAGCATCTCCTCCCGGCTGAGCCATGGTGTCGACATCACCGCCGACCAGTTGAGCGACCTCGGCTGGGACGAATCGCCCAGCGGCCGGCGAACTCTGCAGCGCAAATAACGCTCAGCTCGGCTAAAATTGTCTCCTCATGAGACAACTCCTCCCGCTGCTCCTCGCGGCATTCGCGGTGGCTCCTGTTTCGGCCGATAGCGGCCGCTACCTCGTCGCGGTCCGGCACCCCGCGGCACAGGCGGATCTCCGGATCCTGCGCGACTCTGGCGAGGCGCGAGCTCATGCGGTGCGCTCGTTCGTGTCGGTCGACGGATTCGCCGCCGACCTCAGCGCGGAGGACGTCGCCGCGCTGCGGCGCTCGCCGGAGGTGCGGTTCGTCTCCCCTGTCGTGGAGCGGCACGTGCTCGAGAACGGCGGCCTTTCCCCGGCGGCCGATGCCAGCGCGTTCGACCAAGCGCAGACCATCCCGTATGGCGTGGCCATGGTCCATGCGCCCGAAGTGTGGCCGGTGACGAAAGGGCGAGGTCCGGTCAACGTCGCCATTCTCGATACGGGGATCGACATGCACCACCCCGACCTGGCGGAGAACTATGCCGGCGGAACGAATGCGTTCGCCGGCACCGACGACCCGACCGACGACAACGGACACGGGACGCACGTCGCGGGCACGATCGCCGCGCGCGACAACGGGATCGGCGTGATCGGCGTGGCCCCGGAAGCGCGCGTCTGGGCCGTGAAGGTGCTCAACAAGGCGGGCGCGGGTTCGGACGAAACGATCATCGCTGGCATCGACTGGGTGATGGCCAGGAAACGGGAAGTGGGAGGCGACTGGATCATCAGCATGTCGCTCGGTTCGGTCGGCCCGTCGGGACTCGAGGAGAGCGCCGTCGAGGCCGCGCTGGCGCAGGGGATCGTCGTGGTCGCCGCAGCGGGGAACTCCGCGAGCGAACACGTCGAGTATCCCGGCGCGTATCCGGGAGTCATCAACGTCGGCGCGGTGGACGAGGCGGGCGATCTCGCAGCGTTTTCGGATCACGGCCCGCTGCTCATCGTCGTGGCCCCGGGCGTGCAGGTCCTGTCGACGACGATCGTCGGATCGGTCGACACGGTGACGGTGAGAGTCGGCGACTCATCGATTCCGGCCGCCACCGTCGAGGGGAGCGCGAAGGGCGAAATCAAGGGGCCGTACTTCCTCTGCGGGCTCGGCGAAGCGGGCCAGTTCCCGCCCGAGGTCGCCGGGAACATCGCGGTGATCGAGCGCGGGGACATCACCTTCAACGAGAAAGTACGCAACGCGCAGGCGGCGCACGCCGCCGCGGTGCTCATCTACAACCGTGATGATACGGCGTTCAACACCTGGACCCTGCTGCGTCCCGACTGCAGCGACATCGCCGGATGCGACGATCCGACGCACTCCTGGCCGGTCGTTCTGGCGGTGAGCGCCGAAGATGGGCAGCGGCTGGCCAGCGCGATCGACCGGACCATGGACATGGGGACGTGGCTCGACGATTACAGGGTGATGAGCGGCACGTCGATGTCCACGCCGCACGTCTCGGGCATCCTCGCATTGCTATGGTCGCTCGTCCCTTCGGCAACGCCGGCCGATCTTCGCGACGCCCTGATTTCGACGGCCACCGACCTCGGAGCGCCCGGCGTCGACGATACATTCGGGCATGGCCTCGTCGACGCGCAGCGCGCGGCGATGAAGCTCGCACCGTGGGCCTTCACCACGAATCGGGGACACGGCGAAAACCTGCAGATCGTCCGGCCATGACGCAGTGGTTTAGAATACGCGCCCTATGCGTATCGGCGTTCCGACTGAAATCAAGACAGACGAATATCGCGTGGGCATGACTCCTTCGGGAGTGGCCGTGCTCACCGGCGACGGGCATGAGGTCTTCGTGCAATCGGGGGCGGGAAACGGCAGCGGATTCTCGGACGAGGAGTACAAGGCTGCGGGCGCGGCGATCCTGCCGGGCGCCGACGCGGTGTTCGAGAAATCCGACATGATCGTGAAGGTCAAGGAACCGATCGAGGCCGATCTCAAACGGCTGAAAAACGGACAGCTCCTCTTCACCTACCTCCACCTGGCACCGGTCCCCGACCTGACCGAGCAGCTCCTGAAGAAGAACATCACCGGGATCGCGTACGAGACGATCACCGACGAGCGCAAGCGGACGCTTCCGCTGCTGACGCCAATGTCGGAGGTCGCGGGACGCATGTCGGTGCACGTCGGTGCGTACTACCTGCACAAGCCGAACGGCGGACGCGGAGTCCTTCTGGGCGGCGTGCCAGGGGTCCTTCCGAGCGACGTGGTCATCATCGGCGGGGGCGCCGTCGGGACGAACGCCGCGAAGATGGCCGCGGGGCTCGGCGCGCGCGTCACGATCCTGGACACGAACCTCGAACGCCTGCGGCAGCTCGATGACATCTTCCGCGGCACCGTTCAGACCCTGGCCTCGAATCCGGCGCACATTGCCGAGGCGGTGAAACGCGCCGACCTGCTCATCGGCGGCGTCCTCATCCCCGGCGCGTCCGCGCCGAAGCTCGTGACGCGCGACATGATCCGCGAGATGAAGAAGGGATCGGTGATCGTCGACGTGGCCATCGACCAGGGCGGCTGCGTGGAGACGGCGCACGCGACGACGCACACGAACCCCGTCTACGACGTCGAGGGCGTGACGCATTACTGCGTGGCCAACATGCCCGGTGCCGTCCCGCGCACTTCGACGATCGCCCTGACGAACGCGACGCTGCCATTCGCGCGGCGGCTGGCGAAGCTCGGGTTCGCGAAGGCGGTCGAAGATCCGGGCCTGGCCGAAGGCGTCAACGTCTACAAAGGCAAGATCACGTACAAGGCGGTGGCGGAATCGCAGTCGCGTCCCTTCACTCCGCTGCAGCAGTTGATGTGATCCGCGTCGCCGTATTCGCGCCGCCGAATTTCGAGCCCCTGGCTCGGCTCCCGCACGATCCCGATCTCCAATTCGGCGAATCCGTCGACGGCGCCGATGCCATCCTCATGTCCCCGCGCTACGGCGCCACGCTCCGCGAACTGTGGCCGCGGATGACGAGCGTCCGCTGGATCCACTCGCTTGGCGCGGGCGTGGAGACCTTCCCCTTCGATCTGCTCCGGCAGCGCGACATCGCGGTCACCAACTCGCGGGGCATCTACGCCGACGGGCTCGCGGAGTTCGTGATCGCGGCAATGCTCTGGTTCGCGAAGGACTTTCCGCGCCTGATCCGCAACCAGGCAGCGCGACGGTGGGAGCCGTACACCGTCGAGCGGCTGCAAGGTGCCACGGCCGGCATCATCGGCTACGGCGAGGTGGGGCGGGCGGTGGGGCGGAGAGCGGAGGCGCTCGGCATGCACACCCTCACACTCCGCCGGCACGGCGGAACGCCGATCGACGACCTGATCGCGGCGTCCGACTACCTCGTGCTGTCGACGGCGCTCACCCCGGAGACGCGGAAACTGATCGACAGCGGCCGGATCGCACGGATGCGCCCCAACGCGGTCCTCATCAACGTCGCCCGTGGGGCGGTCGTCGACGAGGCAGCGCTGGTCGAGGCCCTGCAGCAGAAACGAATTCGGGGCGCGGCCCTCGACGTGTTCGAGATCGAGCCCCTCCCTGCCGAAAGCCCGCTCTGGGGCCTCGACAACGCGCTCGTCTCTCCGCACACCGCCGACCATGCCGCCGACTCACACGAGCGCGCCATGGACCTCTTCCTGCGCAATCTCGCGCACTTCCGCCGGGGCGAGCCGCTCGAGAACGTGGTCGACAAAGAATCGGGCTACTGATCGATCACACCGAGGGGGGCCGTCCGACCCCCTTGACAGAATAAATCGCGGTGCATATTGTTAGCACTCGCCGGACCTGAGTGCTAAGAACTCAGATCCAAACAGTGGATGATCATGCGGCGTCCTGCCGCGGTAAGTTCAATAAAACAAAGGCGAAAGGAGAAGTCATCATGGCAGCAGTGGCAACGGCCTTGAAGCTCCGACCGCTCTACGACCGCATCGTGGTGCGGCGCAAAGAGCCGAAGGAACAGCTCCGTGGCGGAATCATCATTCCGGACACGGCCAAAGAGAAGCCGCAGGAGGCGGAAGTCATCGCCGTCGGCGAGGGGAAGTTCAACGAAGAGGGCAAGCGGATCAAGCTCGACGTGAAGAAGGGTGACACGGTCCTCATCGGCAAGTACTCAGGCACCGAGATCAAGATCGAGGATGAGGAGTACACCATCCTCCGCGAGGACGAAGTGCTCGCCATCGTCGAGTGACGCCAAGCGTCATCCCGAGCCGCGATCGGTGAAGGATCTCGTCGACGATCAGAAGACACCAGAAGGAGAAATGAACCATGGCAAAGAGAGTGACTTACAGTGAAGAGGCTCGCCAGGCGATCCTCCGCGGCGTGAACAAGCTCGCGGACGCGGTCAAGGTGACCCTCGGCCCCAAGGGCCGCAATGTCGTCATCGAGAAGAAGTTCGGCTCGCCGACGATCACCAAGGACGGCGTGACCGTCGCCAAGGAGATCGAGCTGAAGGACGAACTGGAGAACGCCGGCGCGCAGATGGTCCGCGAGGTCGCCTCCAAGACGTCCGACACCGCGGGTGACGGCACCACCACGGCGACCGTGCTCGCCCAGGCGATCTACCGCGAGGGCAGCAAGAACGTCACCGCGGGCGCCAACCCGATGGAGCTCAAGCGGGGCATCGACCGCGCGGTCGAGACCATCGTCGAGCAGCTCCGGACCCTGTCGGTGCCCTCGGCCGGCAAGAAGGAGATCGCCCAGGTCGGCAGCATCTCGGCCAACAACGACAAGGAAATCGGCAACCTGATCGCCGATGCGATGGAGAAGGTCGGCAAGGACGGCGTGATCACGGTGGAGGAGGCCAAGGGCCTCGAGACCACGCTGGAGACCGTGGACGGCATGCAGTTCGACCGCGGCTATCTCTCCCCCTACTT
>DATFUW010000378.1:0-3454 GCA_035260605.1 Thermoanaerobaculia bacterium
CCGTTCACCCACGATCTCATTCCAGCCGCGGTCGAACCCCTCGAGCTGGTAGCGGTATCGCGTCACCACCGAGGGGCGGGTCGAGGGGGCGGCGAAACGGAATTCGACGCGCCGGCTCTTGGAACTGATGCGCACTTCGCCGGCCGGCTGCACGGGCTCCCCGTCGACCGAGATGCCGGACATCAGGATCGGAGGCGGCGGGAGGTCAGCGGGGACGAGGCGCGGATCGATGGCCGCGATTCCGTTCTGCGTCGGAAACCAGAGCCGCCCGTCGGGCGTGCGCGCCGCGACCGGCTGCACGCCGCCGTTGCATTCCGGCGAAAGGAGGCCGTCCGCATGGGTCACCGCCAGCGGCGAGATCTTGGCCATCCGCCCGTCGGCCACCGCGTTCAACTCGCGGATGCTCGCGCGATGCACCCCCCGGTTGCTGCTCATCCAGAAGAAGCCGCGATCCTTGACGATGGAGAAGACGCCGTTGTCGAACAGTCCCTGCCTGGTCGTGATCACCGACAGCTTGCCGTTGCGCAGCCGGTTGAGTCCGCCGTCGTACGTGCCGAACCAGATCGTGCCGTCTGGCTCCACGCGGATGGCGCGAACCAGCTCGCTCGACAGGCCGGAGCGTTCGTCGGCCAGCAGCGTCGCGTGACCGTCACGGAAGCGGAGCAGACCTCCACGCGTGCCGAGCAGCAGCGATCCGTCGCGCTCCTCGGCGATGGTGCGAATGGCATTCGTCGCCGGACTCGGCATTCGATGGGTCGTGAAGCGATCGTTCGCGCCGAGGCTTGCCAGTCCGGCGATCGTCCCGAACCACATCCGGCCATCTCGCGCGCGGTAGATCACCGGTACGATGTCCGACGGAAGACCGTCGCTCACGTCGAAATGCCGGACCTCGCGACCGTGGATCCGCCAGACGCCGCGGGTGCTCACCCACAGCGTTCCGTCGCCGCCGTCGGCCATCGACATGACGAACCCGGACGAGGGGGTGGCATGCGTGAATTGTTTGCCGTCGAACTGGTAGACCCCGCCGCCCCACGAACCGACGAGCAAGCCGCCTTTCCAGGGCAGAATGGGGTAGGCATCGGGAGGGCTGAGGCCCGCCGCGGCCGCGTAGGTCCGCGCAGGGCGGCGATGGATGGCGCTGACCCCGCCCCCCAGCGTGGTGACCCAGATGGTTCCGTCGTGATCCTCGTAGATTCGCGACGCATCGGTACTGGCAAGACCATCCTGGGGCGTGATCCATTCGACGGAGTCGCCGTCGACGCGCGCCACGCCCCGGCCGGACTGCGAGATCCAGAATGCTCCGTCGCGCGTTCGCGTGATGGCGCCGAGCGCTTCGCGGCCTTCGGCGGCCCGAGTGGCCTGGCGAACGATTTCCAGCAGGCGCGGTGCATCGACCTGCTGCAACTCGCCAGCGCTGTACCGAAACACGCCACGCCGGTCGGCGATCCACCATCCGCCCGCGTCCGCACGCACCGTCGCGGCGACCTCGCCCACCAGCCCCGGAAACGGCAGTACCTTCGGCGGTTCCGCCGGCCTCAGCACCACGACGCCGTCGTGCGTGACGACCGCCGATCCGGTCATGTACAGGAATCGCAACGTCGTCGGGGCCTCGCCGGCCGGCACGAAGCGCTGACCGTCGAACCGGAAGCGGCCGCGCGGCGTGACGACCCACGGCTGCGATCCCGCCGCGGCAATCCCCAGGACGGGATTGATCGTGCCGTCGACCGATCGGGTCGAGAACCGGCCGTTGCGATCGGACGTGACGAACCCATCCTCGGTGCCCGCCCAAAGAGTTCCGTCTGGTGTCTCCAGCAGGTTGACGAAACGGTTGCTGCGCAGACCGGGCGTCGTCGCCTTCTCGAAGACCGTGAATGCGACGCCGTCGTAGCGGACGAGCCCTCCGAGCGTCGTGAACCAGATGTAGCCGTCGCGCGTCTGGTGCACTGCGTCGACGACTCCCTGCGGCAGCGCTTCTCCGGTTGTCCAGGTGGTGACCTGCCATGCTTCGTTGGCCACGACGGGAGCGGCGACGAGCGCGATGACGCAGAGAATGGCGGCGAGCATGGATGGAGGCGTTGCGGCGATTGTAATCTCGCCGGCGGGCGCGGCTACAGCTGCAGCCGGGGGACGATGCGCAGCGGCGGGCGGCGCTCGGCGACGAATGCGGAGAAGGCCTCGGCGCCGACCGGGCGGCTGAAGAAGTAGCCCTGCGCCGCGTCGCAGCGCCGGCGTTTGAGGTAGTTGAGCTGCTCTTCGGTCTCCACGCCCTCGGCGATCACCCGCAGCTTGAGGCTGCGGGCGATGCCGATGACCGCGGTAACGATGGCCGCATCGCCGTCATTGCGCGTCAGGTCGCGCACGAAGGCCGCGTCGATCTTCACGCAAGTGATTGGAAAGCGCTTCAGATAATTCAGTGATGAATATCCTGTACCAAAATCATCGATTGAAATGCTGACGCCGAGTTCGCGCAGGGCGTGCAGCGTCTCGATGGTGGCCTCCGCGTTGGCCATGGCCGTCGTCTCGGTGATCTCGATCTCCAACGCCGCGGCCTCGAGGCGCACTTCGTCGAGCGCGCGCCGCACACCGTCGACGAGGTCGTGCTGCTGGAACTGCCGCGCCGAGAGGTTCACCGACACGCGCGGCAGGTTCAGGCCGGCATCGCGCCAGGCGCGCATCTGCGCGCACGCCGTCCGCAGCACCCACTCGCCGATCGGCAGGATCAGCCGGCTCTCTTCCGCCACCGGGATGAACGATCCCGGAAACACGAGCCCGCGCTCCGGGTCGTCCCACCGCACCAGCGCCTCCGCCCCGATCACCTCTCCCTCCGCGAGGCCGATCTGCGGCTGATAGTGCAGCACGAGCTGGTTGTCCTGCACCGCCCGGCGCAACCGCGTCTCCACCGACAGCCGCTGCAGCGCCCGCCCCTTCATCTCGTCGGTGCAGAGCTGGTAGGTGTTGCGGCCCGACTCCTTGGCCCGATACATGGCGCTGTCCGCGTTCCGCAGCAGCGACTCCGGATCGGTCCCGTCGACCGGGTAGAGCGCGATGCCGATGCTGGCCGAGACATCGATCGGCGTGGCCCCGACGATCACCGGCCGCTGCACCGCCTGGATGATCTTCTCCGCGACGGTGACGGCGTCCTCCGGATGGCGCAGTTCCGACAGGATGATCGTGAACTCGTCGCCGCCCAGCCGCGCCACGGTGTCGTCGGAGCGGACGCACTCGCGCAGCCGCCGCGCCATCTCCAGCAGCAGCTCGTCGCCCGCGGTATGTCCCAGCCTGTCGTTGATCTCCTTGAAGTGATCGAGGTCGACGAACATGACGGCCAGCGACTTCCCCGAACGCCGGGCATGCGTGAGGTTCTGACCGAGGCGGTCCGTGAAGAGCTTGCGGTTCGGGAGCTGCGTCAGCACGTCGTGGTAGGCGTGGAACTCGATCTGTTCCTCGGCGCGCT
>DATFUW010000379.1:0-2318 GCA_035260605.1 Thermoanaerobaculia bacterium
TCCACGGAATCGAAGTAGAGATCGCCGCCGGCGCACCCGAAGCGCTGGAAAAGATTCGCCGCGGAGACATCGACATCGTCGTCCAGGACATGAATTTCACTCCCGGAGCGACCGGCGGAGAGGAGGGCGTCGCGCTCTTCCGCGAGCTCCGCCGCATCGAGCCATCTCTCCCCGTCATCCTGCTGACCGCCTGGACATCGCTGGAGACCGCGGTGCAGATGGTCCGGGAAGGAGCCCGCGATTATCTGGCCAAGCCATGGAACGACGAGAAGCTGCTGGCGATCGTCACCGAGCTGCTGGCCGTCCGGCGCGGCGACCGAGAACGACTCAGGAGGCGCGGGGCGCTGGAGCGCTCCTTCGAGCTGTGCGGCATCGTCTACGAAAGCGCTGCGATGCACCGTGTGGTATCGCTGGCACTGCAGGTCGCCGCGGCCGACGTGCCGGTGATGATCACCGGGCCGAACGGCGCCGGAAAAGAGAAGATCGCGGAGATCATCCATGCGAATTCTCGGCGAAGAAAGCAGCCGCTGCTGAAGGTGAACGCCGGCGCGCTTCCCGACACCCTGCTCGAGAGCGAGCTGTTCGGCGCCGAGGCAGGGGCATTCAGCGGCGCGACACGGCTGCGCATCGGCCGCTTCGAATCGGCCAACGGCGGCACGCTCTTCCTCGACGAGATCGGGAACCTCTCTCCTGCCGGTCAAATGAAGCTGCTGCGGGTCCTGCAGAACGGCGAGTTCGAGCGCCTCGGATCGAGCCAGACGCGCCGAGCAGACGTGCGCGTGCTCTGCGCCACGAATGCCGATCTGCATGCTGCGGTCCGCCGCGCCACATTCCGTGAGGACCTGCTCTTCCGCCTCGACGTCGTGGAGATCGACGTCCCGCCGCTGCGCGACCGGCCGGAAGACATCCTTCCGCTCGCCGAACATTTTCTCGCTGCGAGCCTCCGCAACGGGCCCGCGCGCGGGACGCGGCTGGCAGAAGAGGCGCGCGCGGCACTGGTCGCGCACGACTGGCCGGGCAACGTCCGCGAGCTCGAAAACCGTATCCGGCGGGGCGTCGTCACGGCCGCGCGCGAGACCATCGACCCCGGCGACCTGGGGCTCGATGCCGCGCACGCGCCGCGGAGGCCTGCAGGCGGCGAACGCGAGGAAATCGAGGACCTCCTGCGGCAGTCCGGCGGCAGCGTCTCCTCCGTTGCACGGCGCCTCGGGCTGTCCCGCCAGTCTCTCTACCGCAAGATGGAGCGCCTTGGCATCACGCTCGAGCGCCGTCCAAAGGAATGACACGCACGCGATCGCGGCTCGGCCGCAGACTTGCCTGGCTCTTCGCGTTCGATCTGGCCGTGACGGTCACCGCAGCGGCGGCGGCCGCCGCATATGAGGCCTCGCCCTGGTTCGTCGCCGCCGTTGCGGGCGCGGTCGCCGGTCTACTGGTCTTGCTCACCCTTCGCTCTCCACTGCGCCGCATCGACGCCAGTCTCGCCGCGCTTCGGGACGGGGCGCTGAGCTTCGCCGAGGGTGATTTCAGCCTCCGGCTCCGCGTCGTAGGAGATGACGAGATCAGCGGCCTCGTCAGGCTTTACAACGAGGTCGGGGACGCACTGCGCACACAGCGCAACCGATCACTGCAGCGCGAACTGCTCTTCGAAACGATCCTCCACGCCACGCCGCTGGCCGTCGTGCTGACGGCCGCGGAGGGGCGGGTCGTGTACGCGAACCGGTCGGCCCGCGATCTGATCGTCGGCGGCGAAGCGCTCGAGGGACGGCGCTTCGACGAGATTCTCGATCTGGCACCCGCGCTCCGCGAGGCATTCGGAGCGGAGCGCGATGCACTCTTCACCTCCGCCAACGAGCAGTACCACCTCGCCCATCGCACGTTCTCTCTCAACGGGCAGCCGCACGAACTCTGGATCGCCGACCGGCTCACTCCGGAAGTGCGGCGGCAGGAGGTCGAGGTCTGGAAGCGCGCCATTCGCGTGATGAGCCACGAGCTGAACAACTCGCTGGCGCCGATCCGCTCCCTCTTCCACTCGGCGCGCGTGATCCGCAACCGTCACGACCAGTGGCACCGCATGGACGAGATCGGCGCCGCGGTCGAAGAGCGGCTCGATTACCTGCAGCAGTTTCTCGGCGCGTATGCGGCATTTGCCCGTCTTCCGAAACCGCAGCGGGAGCCGACGCGCTGGATCGATCTGCTCCGCGCCGTGCAGACGATCGTTCCCTTCCAGATCGCCGATCCTCTTCCCTCCCACTGCGGCAAAGTGGACCGCGCGCAGGTCGAGCAGGTCGTGATCAATCTGGTGAAGAATGCCGCCGAGG
>DATFUW010000380.1:0-2573 GCA_035260605.1 Thermoanaerobaculia bacterium
GTAGAGCAGCCAGATGGCGCCGACCAGGGAGAAGGGGACGGCGAGCAGCACGATCATCGTCTCGATCGCCGATCGCGTATTCAGGAACAGCAGGAAGGAGACGAGCAGGAGCGTGATCGGGACGACGATCTTCAGTTGTGCCTTCGCACGTTCGAAGTACTTGTACTGTCCGACCCACGCCAGGCGGACTCCGGCGGGGAGCGCGACGGTCTGCGCGACCGCGGACTGCGCGTCCTTCACGTAATCGGCGATCGGCCGGTCGGTGTCGACGAAGACGAATCCAACGAGCTTTCCGTCCTCGCTGCGGACCATCGGCGGTCCGGTGACCGACTCGATGTGCGCCACCTGCGACAGCGGAATCTGCGCGCCGGAAGGAGTGGCAACGTAGACGCGCGACAGCAGCGAGGGATCGTCGCGGTACTCGCGCGCGTAGCGGACGCTGATCGGATATCGCTCGCGGCCCTCGACAGTCTCGGCGATGTTCTCACCGCCGATCCCCGACATGATCACCGCATTGATGTCGTGCACGGTCAGGCCGAACCTCGCCGCCTCGGCGCGGTCGATGACGATGTCCTGAAAGAATCCGCCCGCGGCGCGCTCGGCGAAGGCGCTCCGCGTGCCGGGGACCCGCTTAACCGCACGCTCGATCTGCACCGCCGCTCTCTGGATCAGCTCCGGCGTGTCGGCGAAGACCTGGATCCCCAGCGGGCTGCGCACGCCGGTGGCCAGCATCTCCGTGCGCGTCTGGATCGGCATCCACCAGACGTTGGGCATGCCGGGGAACTGCAGCTTCGCATCCATTTCGCTGATGAGTTTTTCCCACGTCATGCCAGGCCGCCATTCCGAGCGCGGCTTCAGGACGACGATGGTCTCGGCCATGTCGAGCGGCGCCGGATCGGTTGCCGTCTCTGCCCTTCCCATCTTTCCGAAGACGCTCTTGACCTCCGGAAACTTCTTCAGCTCACCATCCATGGCCTGCAGCACGTTTGACGCTTCGGTGATGGACATCCCCGGTGATGCGGTCGGCATGTAGAGGATCACGCCCTCATTCAGCGGTGGCATGAACTCGTTGCCCATCCGCAGAAACGCGGGGACCGTGAAGACCATCAGCACGAGCGTGGTGGCGATCACGGACCAGCGATGGTCGACGACGAAACGCACCACCGGCGAGTAGACGCGGATCAGGAACCGATTGATGGGGTTGTGTTCCTCGCCGCGGATCTTTCCCCGGATGAACAGCGCCGCGAGGGCGGGCGTGAGCGTCACGGAAAGAACGGCCGCGAATCCCATGGAGTACGTCTTCGTGTAGGCCAGCGGCTTGAAGAGGCGCCCTTCCGTGCCCGTGAGGGTGAAGACCGGGATGAACGAGACGGTGATCACCAGCAATGAGAAGAACAGCGAGGGTCCGACCTCCTGCATAGCCGCGATCATCACCGGCAACCGGGCGCCAGGACGGCCGGCATGCTCCCACTCCTCGAGCTTCTTGTGCACGTTCTCGATCAGGATCACCGAGGCGTCGACCATGGCGCCGATGGCCACGGCAATCCCGCCGAGCGACATGATGTTCGCCGTCAGCCCCTGGAAGTACATCGGGACGAACGCCAGCAGCACGCCCACGGGAATGGTGAGGATGGTCACCAGCGCGCTGCGTGCGTGCAGCAGGAAGAGAAAGATGATCAGCGCGACGACGATCATCTCCTCGATCAGCGTGTGGCGCAGCGTGGCGATGGAGTCCTTGATCAACCCGGAACGGTCGTAGGTCACGACCACGTCGACTCCGGGGGGCAGCGACTTCTTCACTTCCTGCAGGCGCTGCTTCACCGCGTCGATCACGTTGAGGGCGTTCTGGCCGTAGCGCATGATGACGATGCCGCCGGCAACCTCGCCCTCACCGTTCAGATCGGCGATGCCGCGGCGCATGTCGGATCCGATGGAGACCGTGGCCACGTCCTTCACATAGACCGGGACTCCCGACGCGGACCGCAGGGGCACCATCTCCAGATCGGCGGGGCTCTTGATATACCCGCGCCCGCGGATCATGTTCTCGTGGCCGGCGATCTCGATGGTGCGCCCGCCCGCGTCCTCGTTGGAATCGCGGACGGCCTTGATCACCTGTGTGATCGGGATGCCGTACGACACGAGCTTGTTCGGATCGAGGTCGACCTGGTATTGCTTGACGAATCCGCCGACCGACGCCACCTCGGCAACGCCGGGCACGCTCTCCAGCGCGTAGCGGACGTTCCAGTCCTGCAGCGACCGCAGTTGCTGCAGGTCGTGTTTGCCGCTCCGGTCGACGAGCGCGTATTCGAAGACCCATCCGACCCCGGTGGCATCCGGCCCGAGCGTCGGCGTGACGCCCTGCGGCAGCTTCGATTTGACCGTCTCCAGATACTCGAGCACGCGGCTGCGCGCCCAGTAGATGTCCGTGCCGTCGTCGAAGACCACGTAGACGAATGACAGGCCGAAGAACGACTGCCCGCGAACGAACTTCACGTGCGGCGCCGCCAGCAGCGACGACGAGATCGGATAGGTGACCTGGTCCTCGACCAGATCGGGGCTCTGCCCCGGCCATT
>DATFUW010000381.1:0-2055 GCA_035260605.1 Thermoanaerobaculia bacterium
CTGTGAACCTCTCCCAGGCTCTCGTTCATTTTCAGGTAGTACTCAGGGTGGTGCGCTTCGACCTGAAGGCGGTAGGGAAGGTAGTGCCACTTGAACGTGCCCGGGCCGGCGCCGGTCAGCGGATGGTCTCGGAAAATCATCCAGGCGGTCATGTATCCGACGATTCGATGGTCCGTCAGCAGATCATAGTCACGCGCCCGCGCCGCGGCCGTGTACAGTGCTGCGCGTGCGCGCAGTGCCGGAAGGGTGGCGACGAGGCTGACAAAGGCGAGGGCAATGATGCCCACGCTCAGTAAAGCAAGTCTCGATGCGAGGACTGCCAGCACCGCCCCGGCCGCTGCGACGGCGAGCATTGCCGTAAGGGCATCGGATGCGACCACGCCGATGAGCAGAAGCAGGGCCGTTCCCGCGGGCACAGCTCTTCGTTTGATGCACACGAATGCAGCCAGCGCGACGAAGCAGACGGCGAGCGATGCCCCCGTATCATTCGGATTCCCGACCAGTGCCGTGATCTGCATCCGGTCCGAAATCGACGGATCGAACTGAAACGGGTTCCACCATCCCAGTCGCTGGACGATGGCTATCAGCGCGTTCACAATGCCCGCCGCCGATCCAACCACGACGACGGCTGTGAGCGAGCGTCCGGCCGCTCCGATGTACACGCCCCAGAACGCGACGATGCAGCTCAACACGTACGCGGCGGAGATTGCGCTGATGGCGCGATTCGTCGACAGCGCGGTTGCGATGACCGTAGCGAAGGCGCAGGCGGCCACGCCCAGCCCGGTGACCCGGTCGAAGAGAAAGTCGCGAAACTCTCGTGGCTGCCAGATCACCGACGCGGCCACCACGGCCACGATCAGGATGCCCTCGGCCCGCAGCAGAAGCTCTTTCGGAAGCCGGAAAACATCGTCCGCTCTCGGGGAGACGTAGAGCGGAATGACGACGACGAACGCGGCGGCGATCCACCAGAGAACGCGCTGAGGGATGCTGGGGTGTGTTTCGACGCGTCGCATCGAGCGGCGTCATGCTAACAGGAGAATGGGGCCCGACGCCGATTTCAGCAGAGTCAGTGCGACAGGTCGGCGACCCGGGGCTGCAGCATGGGCACGGGAACAGGATGCGGAGCAGGGCCGGGCGGCGAGTCGATCTCCCGTACTTTCTCGATTCGGAAATCGACGTTGTACGAAAATAGCGCCGCGCCGCCGTTCCGGCAGACCTCACTGATCGCCCGCAGGCGATCCGGCAGGATGGCCTCCGATGCCACCACGACGCCCTTCACTTTCTCCTGCTCGATCAGGTCGGACAGGACCTCCGCGGAACCGAAGACCCGGAAGCCCTTGACGTATTTCCCGCTCTTCTTCGGGTCGTCGTCGATGAAGCCGACGGGGCGCATGCCATAGCTCTGATTCGACAGAAGGCTCTGCAGCGCCATGGTTCCGCGGACCCCTGCCGCGTAGATCGCCACCGGCGTCGCCTCGGAACGATTGCTCATCAGGCGCAGCGTCCATTCCTGCAGGAGCTGATACGACACGCGAGCGCCGATCACTCCCGCCAGCAGCAGCAATCCATAGATGATGAAGAAGCTGATCCCCGGACGCTCCAGCAGCGTCTCCCGGCAGATGAGATGTGCCGCGAGCGCGGCCACAACCACCGCCCACGCCGGCCGCATGAGATCGACGGCGGATGCGTTCCGCCACGTCCGCCAGTAGATCCGGAAGATGCAGAACGACATCAGCGTCAATGCCGGCAGCAGGGCGAACAGGAACATCGCCACGGACCGCATGTGCACGATGCCGTAGTCCCCGTACTTCAGGACGAAGGCGCCGTAGAGCGCGACGACCGAAAGCAGCAGATCGACGAAGACGACGAAGAGCGACATCCGCAGCATCGGGACGTCGTAGTACTTGAGCACCACTCCCCGGCGGATCAGCGCGAACTCGTCGTATCCAAGGCGGCTGATGCCGAGAAACGACGCCGCGAGGATCGTGACGAGCAGCAGGGCGGCGGTCTGCGACGTCATGAACATCGATCCGATGGCGCAGACGGAAAGCGCCA
>DATFUW010000382.1:0-2422 GCA_035260605.1 Thermoanaerobaculia bacterium
TTCAACCTGTGGAAAGTCGCAGCGAACGGCGGCTGGCCCGTGCAGCTCGCCGTCTCCGACGATCGCCAGTACGCGCCGGTCTGGTCGCCCGATGGCAAATGGATCGCCTGGCAGCAGGACCATGCCGGCAACGAGGCCTACGACGTCTACATCGCGCCGGCGAACGGCGGCGCCGCGGTCGATCTCACCAGCACTCCCGGCACCTCGGAGACCGGCGCCTTGTTCTCTCCCGATTCGAGATCGCTGGCCATCGGCTGGAAGCCGACAGGCAGCCCGATCCGCGATGTCGCGGTCATCGATCTGGCGACGAAGGCGGTCCGCAACCTGACGAACGAAAAGCAGCCGGACCGTTCGTGGAGTCCCGTGGCCTGGAGCCGGGACGGGAAGACGCTGATCGCCAACCGCAGCGATCCGGGCGGGACGATCGGCGAGATCGAGCGCATCGACGTGGCCAGCGGCCAGGCGGAGAACCTGACGCCTGGCAGTCAGTCAGCTCTCTTCGCCACAGCGCTCTCGCCCGACGGCACGACGGTCCTGCTCACGTCGAACGAGAACGACGGGACCGACAACGTGGCCCTCCTCGATCTCGCCTCGAAGAAGCGCACGTGGGTGACCGATCTGAAGTGGGAGACGAACTCGGAGGGATTCTCGCCCGACGGGAAATGGCTCACCTTCACCGTCGACGAAGACGGACGGGTGGACACCTACATACGGGCCGTCGGCGGCGGCGCGGCAATGCAGTTGGCCATTCCGTCGGGAGTGAACGCGCCGGTCGGCAGACCGGCTGCGTTCAGCCCGCAGGGCGATCGCATCCTGATCGCGCACCAAAGCTCCACCCAGCCGGCGGACTACTGGGTGTACGACCTCCGCAGCAACCGGCCGGTGCAACTCACGCATTCGCCGATCGCCAGCCTCGACGCGGCAGTGCTGCCCCCCTCGCAGGTGGTGCACTACAAGAGTTTCGACGGCACGATGATCAGCGCGCTCCTGTGGATGCCGTTCAACCTGCGGCGCAACCGGACCAACCCCGGGATCGTGCTGCCGCACGGCGGCCCCACGGGCCAGACCGTGGACACGTTCAATCGCTATGCGGTGGCGCTGGTTTCGCGCGGCTACACCGTCATCGCGCCGAATGTGCGCGGCTCGACCGGCTACGGCCTCGCGTTCCAGAAGGCAAACTACAAGGACCTCGGCGGTGGCGATCTGCAGGACGAGGTCTACGCGGCGAAGTTCCTCTCCGCCACCGGATACATCAATCCGCGCAAGATCGGCATCACCGGCGGATCGTACGGCGGCTACATGACCCTGATGGCCATCGGCAAGACGCCCGATGTCTGGGCCGCGGCAGTGGAGATGTACGGCATCGTCGACTGGCTGACGATGCTGCAGCACGAGGACCCGGCGTTGCAGGAATACGAGAAGTCGCTGCTCGGCGATCCGGTCAAGGACCGCGCGGTCTACGAAGCGGCCTCGCCGATCAAGTACCTCGTCAATGCCCGCGCGCCGCTGCTCGTGCTGCAGGGCGAGAACGACATCCGCGTGCCGAAAGAGGAGGCCGATCAGGTCGTGGCCACGCTGCACAATGCCGGCAAGACCGTCGACGTGCACGAGTATCCGAACGAGGGGCACGGCTTCACGAAGCGCGAGAACCAGATCGACTCGATCCAGCGGATGATCGACTGGTTCGACCGCTATCTCAAATGATTCGGCCCTACATCCGCTTCCAGGTGAACACGCGGGAACCGCCCTGTTCCAGCACCACGCCGGACGCTTTCCCGTTCTCGATCGTGAAATCGAGATGGCTCCCGATGTCACCGAGGATTCGCAGGCGCGCTGGCGCGACCGGCACCAGAACGAGGGGCGGGATCCCCCCAACATGCGCGATGAGCTTCCCCGCTTCGATCGAAATCTCGAGCGGCGGGGCACCCTCGCCCGCGTACTTACCCGTGAGCGCAGACTCCTGATCTCCGCGCAAACGGACCGGCCGCGTATCGACCGCCTTCGTGGGGAACGGCGGCCGCCGGATCTTTCCGAGGCACGATGTGTCGATGCCGGTGGACTTGGCCTCCTCGACGAACCGGCTGGTGATCGCGGTGACGCACGCATCCGCTCCCGTGAGCCCTTCGTAATCATGACCGCCGGCGGGGATGACGGCGGAGAGGCTGTGTGAAAGCGTGGCCGCGACCTTCTCCGCATTCGACACCGGAGTGACCGGGTCCCACGTTCCGGAAAAGAGGAGCACCGGCGTGCTGGCGCTCAGGGGCTTCCGGAATCCCGCCGGAATCGGCCCGCGCACCCAGGCGCCGCATGCCGCGCGCTGCTGCTCGTAACGGTAATCGCCGAGAAAGGTGCCGGCGGCGGCGCGCTGCGCTTCGGACGATGTGATGAACGGCAGATCTTCAGCGCAGGTGACCGACAGGTA
>DATFUW010000383.1:0-3847 GCA_035260605.1 Thermoanaerobaculia bacterium
CGCGGCAGGGAGATCGTATTGTTCGAGCGTCTCGACGATGCGGTCGAGAAAATTCGGCTGGTGGAGCTGCGGAGCGGAGATGTTGACGTTCATCGTCAGCCCGGTGCGGCCCTGATCGAACCACTCCCGGAGCTGGGCGCAGGCGCGCTGGATGACCCAGTCGCCCATCGGCACGATGAGCCCCGTCTCCTCGGCGAGGTGGATGAACTCCACCGGCTCGACGACGCCGTGGGCCGGATCGTTCCACCGCAGCAAGGCCTCGAGCCCGACCATCGTCCTGCTCACGCTGTCGAAGATCGGCTGGTAATAGACCTCGAGCTCTTCGCGCTCGATGGCATGGTGCAGGTTCTGTTCGATCGCCAGCCGGTGCACGTAGCGCTCGTTCATGCTGGCGGTGAAGAGCTGCGCCTGATTCCGCCCCAGCTCCTTGGCGCGGTACATCGCGCTGTCCGCGGCCTTGAGCAGCGTCTCCACGTCCTCGCCGTCGCCGGGGAAGAGGCTGATTCCGATGCTCGCGGTGACGAACAGCTCATGACCGCCGACGGCGAACGGGCGGGCGACCGACTGCAGGATCTTGCGCGCCACGCCGAAGACCGCCTCGGTGCTGCTGGTGTCGTTCAGAAGGATCGTGAATTCGTCGCCGCCGAGCCGGGAGATCGTGTCGGACGCGCGGATCGATCCCTGCAGCCGCGCGGCCACTTCCGACAGCAGCCCGTCGCCGACCGAGTGTCCGAGCCCGTCGTTGACGAGCTTGAAGTGATCGAGGTCGAGGTACACGACCGCGATCCCGCGCCGGTGGCGTTTCGCCTGTGCCATGGCGTTGACCACGCGGTCGCGGAAGAGCAGGCGGTTCGGCAGGCCGGTGAGGGCGTCGTAGTAGGCTTGATATTCGAGCTGTTTCTCAGTCGCCTTGCGCTGCGTGATGTCGCGATAGTTGACCACGATCGCGCTGACGCCAGGATCGTGCAGCAGGTTCTGTCCGAAGGCCTCGATCCACAGCCACGTCCCGTTCTTGTGCAGGAAGCGGAGCTCCACCTGCCCGTCGTGGACCGCGCTGGTGACCAGTTCGTTGAAGACCTCGCGCGCGGGCTGGCGGTCGCGCGGATGGACGTACGACAGGAAGCTGGTGCCCATCAGCTCGCTTTCGCTGTAGCCGAGGAGGCGCTGCGTCGATGAGCCGACGTAGGTGAATGCCAGATCGGCGTCGAGCATGGCCACCCCGCTCCAGCTCTTTTCCACCAGCGCGCGGAACCGCTGCTCGCGCTGCTCGAGCTCCACCTGTGCGCGCTTGCGCTCCGAGATGTCGCGGATGAACGCGGTGAACGTGCGCTCGTCGTCCGATCCGACGGGGTCGATCATGATCTCCACCGGGAACGTCTCGCCGCCAGCGCGGCGCGCGGATCCCTCGATGCGGCGCTGCGGCAGCCCGTCGGCAATCGCCTGGAGCAGCGCCGGGAGGATTTCGTGCGGGAATGGGCGGCCGACGACGTCACGCGCGCGCAGCCCGAACGTCGTTTCGGCCTGCGGGTTCCACTCGATCACCGTCCGCATGGAATCGATGCTGACGACCGCGTCGAGCGTCGCGACGATGAGCTGCTTGAAGCGCGACTCCGAGCGCCGCAGCGCCCCTTCCGTCCGTGCCCGTCCCACAGCCTCGCCCACGAGATTGGCGATCGATTTCACGAATGCGATCTCGTAGTCCTCGAACCGCCGCTCGCGCCCGGAGTACGCGAGGAGCACGCCGAACACGCCGGAAGGGGTGGGAATGGCCACGCCCGCGCCGGTGCGCACGCCGTGGTATCCATACAGGTGCGACGACTTGAAGCGCACCTCGTGTTCCAAATCGCCGAACGTGACCGGCGCGCCGGCGACGACGACGTACATGGCGATCGACTCGTTCTCCTCGTCGTCGTGCTCGCAGCGGTTGAAGGTGGCGTTCGAGCCGATCGACGCCCGGACGATTACCCGCCCGCCCGGCGTGATCTCCAGCGCGCGGCAGTGTTCCACGCCGAGCGTGGCCTCCACGATCGCGCAGGCCTGCCCCAGGAGAATCGAGGGATCGACGCCCGTGAGCGCCGCCTGACCGAACTCGGCAATCGCGGTCTGCAGCCGGTCACGTGAATCGATCTCCGCCCGCAAACGGGCGATCTCGGCCCCCGCCGCCTTCGGATCGAGGGCGCCGCTGACCAGATGCAGAGGCTGGTTCTGCTCGGACATGACCGATCCGGCTCAGCGTAACATCCCGGGGGAACGTCGCGTTCCCCGACTTCGATCGCCGCTCAGGCCATTTCTTCGTCCACGTAGCACCACATCCACTGTTCGCCCGGCTGGAAGGAGCGAATGACCGGGTGGTGCGTGGCCTGATGGTGCTTCGTTGCGTGTTTGTTCTTGGACGAATCACAGCAGCCGACGTGCCCGCATTCGAGGCAAAGACGCAGCTGAACCCAGGTGTCGCCCAGAGACAGGCACTCCTCGCATCCCTGCGGAGTGTTCGCCTTCCGCTGTTTCTGCTCCGACGTGATGTCCTTTAGATGCTTGCACATGGCCATTTCGTGATGCACCTCACGCGCCCGTGGAGGCAGCGATTCTAGACTCTTTCGCAACACAGTTCGCTGTCAAGACTGAAGGGGCGTATCGCCCCTTTCGTGTTTTCAGGAGGATGCGATGCGAAAGATCGAGTTTGTTGTCATGGTGGCAGCAGTGCTGGTCTTGGCTGGATGTCACGGCCACGAGACGATCACGGGCGGCTATGGCAATGCGGGTGTGGCGGGAGTGGTGACGATGGCCGCCGGCATGCCCAACGGCAGCCCGGCAGGGGTGCGGGTGGTGGTGGGCGGCACAGGGATGTCGGCGGTCCTCGGCACGGACGGGCGGTTCGCGTTCTACAACGTTCCGGATACGGTCGATCTGATCTTCCAGCGCGGCGACACCAACGCGCACCTGCGCGCGGAGGCTTCCCCCGCGCCGCTGGCGATCGAACTCGGTCCGCAGGAGGCGCATCTCCGCCGCGGCCGTTCCGTTCCCTCGACGGTGCCCACGGAAGTCGAAGGGCTGATCGTCAGCGTCAGCGACACGCAGATCGTCGTGCATGACTCGCACGGCAACGACGTGACCATGGTCATCAACGGCGATACGGTCATCCGCAAGGGACAGACTCCGCTGCAGCCGTCGGACCTCAAGGCCGGCGACCGCGTGCACGTCAAGTCGATGGTCGACGGCAATGCTGTGACGGCGTTGCTCATCGTGCTCCAGAACCCCGACGGATCGGGCGACGATCAGGGCCAGGCCCGATGGGTGGAGATCGAGGGAACCATCACCAGCGTCTCCGACACGCAACTGGTGGTGCACGACTCGCACGGCAATGACGACACGCTGGTGGTCGATTCCAACACCGTGATCCGCAAGGGCGGTCAGGTGCTGCTGGCATCGGACCTCCAGACGGGCGAACAGGTGCACGTGAAGGCGGTTACCAGCGGCGACACGCTGACGGCGCTGCTCGTGATCCTGCAGAACAATGAAGACCACAACGTGGAGATGGAGGTCCACGGGACCGTGAGTGCCGTCGGGACCTCCGACCTGACCGTGAACGGAGTCACCGTGCAGGTGGACGCCAGCACCGACATCCGCAAACGGGGGCAGTCGATCGCCCTGGGCGACATTCACACCGGCGACACCGTCGAGGCCAACGGCACGCGCGTGGACGACAATACGATGCTCGCCCGCCAGATCAACGTCGAGGATTCTTCCCACCACTGACTCTTGCGTGACGGCGCGGGCCGCTTTCCGGCCCGCGCCGCACCGTGCGCAGCCGACGAATTTCTTCTGAAGTTCCGTCACGGTCTTTGGT
>DATFUW010000384.1:0-7592 GCA_035260605.1 Thermoanaerobaculia bacterium
TCGTTGTGGCCGTGCCGGCGATAGCAGACCATGTCGATGACCACGTCCTTGTGGAACTGCCGGCGGAAGTCGAACGCCAGGCGCATGGCGCGGACGCACGCCTCGGGGTCGTCGCCGTTGACGTGGAAGATCGGCGCCTGCACCGCCTTGGCGACGTCGGTGGCGTAAACGGACGAGCGCGCCGACTCCGGCCCGGTGGTGAAGCCGATCTGATTGTTGATGACCAGATGAACGGTCCCGCCGGTGCGGTAGCCCTTGAGCTGGGAGAGGTTCAGCGTCTCGGCGACGACGCCTTGTCCGGCGAACGCCGCGTCGCCGTGCAGCAGGATGGGAAGTACCTTCGACCGGTCGTGATCGTCCATCCGCTGCTGTTTGGCACGGGCCAATCCCTCGACGATCGGGTCGACCGCTTCGAGATGGCTCGGATTCGAGGCCAGCGTCAGGTGGAGCGTCCTGCCGTCGGGGGCGGTGTGCGTTCCCTCGGCACCGAGGTGGTACTTGACGTCGCCGGAGCCCTGGGTGGTGTTCGGGTCGACGTCCCCTTCGAACTCGTGAAAGATCTTCTCGTACGACTTGCCGAGGATGTTCGCCAGGACGTTCAGCCGTCCGCGATGGGACATGCCGATGACCGCTTCCTCCACTCCGTCGCGTGTGGCGGCGTTGAGAAGGTCGTCGAGGATCGGGATCGCGGTCTCCGCCCCTTCGAGCGAAAAACGCTTGTGGCCGATGTATTTCGTGTGCAGGAAGCGCTCGAAGACCTCGGCATCGTTCAGCTTGACCAGGATGCGGCGCTTCGTCTCGGGGTCGAGCGGCTGGGCATTGCGCGAAGGCTCCATCCGGTCCTGCAGCCACCGCTTCTGCACGGTGTCCTGCATGTGCATGTATTCGGGCCCGAGTCGGCCGCAATAAGTCTCCCGGAGAATGTCGAGGATCTGACGGAGCGTGGCGGTGGTGCGCCCGCACAAACCGCCGCAGACGAAATTGCGGTCGAGGTCCCAGATGGTGAAGCCGTAGAACGCCGGATCGAGCTCCGGATAGCGGCGCACCGAATACTCGAGCGGATCGAGGTCGGCGAGCAGGTGTCCGCGCACGCGGTAGGCGTTGATCATCTGCAGGACGCGCGCTTCGCGGGCGCGCGCATCCTCGCCGTGATGGGCGTGGTCCTTCGACCAGTGCACCGGTTCGTAGGGGATGCGCAGGTCGCGATAGATGGCGTCGTAGAAATCGTCGGCGCCGAGGAGCAGCTCGTGGATGCGCGCCAGAAAGGAGCCCGACTCCGCCCCCTGAATGATGCGGTGGTCGTAGGTCGAGGTCATGGTCATGACCTTCGAGATCCCGAGGTCGGCGATCACCGCCGGATCGGCGGCCGAGTACTCGGGCGGAAAGTCGATCTGACCGGTGGCGATGATCGTGCCCTGCGACTGCATCAGGCGCGGCACGGAGGCGGCGGTGCCGATCGTGCCGGGGTTCGTCAGCGAGATCGTCGTCCCTTCGAAGTCCGCGATCTCCAGCGTGTTGTTGCGCGCCTTGCGGACGATGTCGTTGTAGGCCTTGAGGAACTGGGCGAAGTCCATCGACTGCGCACGCTTGAGGTTCGGCACCACGAGCGAGCGAGTCCCGTCCTTGCGCTCGACGTCGATCGCCAGACCGAGATTCACGTCGTCGTGATCGAGACGCACCGGCTGGCCGTCCTGCGTGACGAACGCGGAGTTCATGCGCGGGAACTCCGAAATAGCCCGAACGATCGCCCAGGCGATGACGTGCGTGAACGACGCCTTCGCCTGGCCGTTCAGTGTCAGGTGGTTGTTGATCACACGGCGGTTCTCTTCGAGCGCCTTGACCGGAATCGTACGGACGGAGGTCGCCGTCGGAACGGACAGGGAAGCCTCCATGTTCTGGGCGATCTTCCCGGCCGCTCCGCGAAGGGCAACGGCCTTCTGCGGCTCTGGCGAGGGGACCGGGACGGGGCGTGGAGCGGGCAGAGCGAAGGCCCGCGCCTCGGCCGGTGCGGCGACGCTCACTGCCTCTCCGGTCGTCTGCTGCTCCTCCTGCAACTGCGGCTGATAGTCGCGGAAGAACTCGCGCCAGCTCGCGCTCACCGATTGGGGATCGCTGCGGTACTTCTCGTACAGCTCCTCGATGAACGCGATGTTGCCGCCGAAACTGGAGGTGACCGAAGACATATCCAGGACTCTAACGAATTTCGCGCTCTCCGCGTTCCAGCAGGGTGTGGGAGAGCGAAGTCAGCCCAAGCCAGCCGAATCCGGCTGCGAACCCGCCGAGCACGTCCGAGGGGAAGTGCACGCCGAAATAGACGCGCGAGAAGCCGACCGTGAGGATCGTCAGCCCGGTCAGTGTGTGCGCCAGGCTCTGGGTGGCGAGCGAGCGGTGCTGCACCAGGTGATGGACGACGATCGGATAGGTGGCGGCCGACAGCAGCGAGTGCCCGCTCGGGAAGCTGTGCGACCTCGGCAGCTTGATGCGCCGGGCCAGCTCCTGCGGGCGCTGGCGCTGGAAGACGTTCTTCAGAAGAGTATTGATGGCCATCGCTCCGCCCGTGCTGAACATCACGGTCCAGGCATCGTCGCGGTTTCCGCTCCGGAACATCGCCAGGGCGGTGAGGCCGGCGGCGGTGCCGATGGCCGCGTGCGATCCGAGCTGTGTCACCGCTTCCATGGCGCGATGCATCTGCGGGTTGTCGATTTTGTGGACGACGTCGAAGACCATCATGTCGTAGCGGTCGGCGCGTCCCTGCACGACATGGTCCGCCTGCTTCTTGAAGAACCAGAAGGCGACGGCGGCCAGGGCGACCCCGCCGGTCGTCCCGATCGCCAGCGGAAGAAAGCGGTTGCGGCGCTTCAGCTTCTTCTGAGGATCACGAAGCGGTGCGCGAGGCGCGCGTTGCAGCTCTTCCGGTAAAACTCGACGGCGTCGGTCCACGGGATGACGGCGCGATCATATCCAAGGCGGCGCAGATCGGCGAGCGAAGCCAGCAGCAGCTCGCGTCCGTAGCCCAGTCCGCGGAGCTCCTTCGCCACGCCGGTCGGACCGAACCATCCGAGACCCTGGTTGTTCGCCTCGTGGGTTGCGAAGCCGGCCACCGCTCCTTCGTGCTCGACGTAGACAATCGTGGCACTCCGGGCGGCTTCAAAGCGCCAGATGGGACCGAAGTGCTCTTCGATGAACTCCAGGACGCGGGACCTCTGGCCGTTCCGCGCCACGCGCGCGCTCCCCCTCCACCCGACCGGCGTGTCGCAGACGAGGTTGTTCGTCGTTGCCGTCTCCGCGTACCCGCCCTTTCGGAAGAACGGCGCCATCGATTCGAGCACGCCGGGGGTAAAGTAGTTGCCCGGCTCGGCGGCGACGACGCTGGCGCCGCGCGATTCCGCGTCCCGGAGCAGCGCCGTTCCGATTCCACGCCCGCGCGCCGCGCGCCGGACTCCGAGAAGGCGGAGGTACTTGCCGCAGGTCACCGAGATCCCGTCGAAGTCGCCGGCGATGCGTGCCACCGCGGCCCCTTCGTATCCCCGCTCGAAGCATTTCTCTTCCGCGACCGCGCGCAGGTCGTACGGCATATCATTCGCCTCGTCGAGGAGGGGGCGGATCGACGGCAGGTCGGCCAACGTGGCGGGACGGATCATCCGCTTGATTATGGCCTCGCTTTCGCAATCGCTGTGTTCGTATGGATGACGTAATCCGATGCCCGAAGTGCGGGCAGGCAAACCGGGTGCCGGTGCTGGGCAGCGGCAAGAAGGCGGTCTGCGGCCGCTGCGGGGCGCCGCTGCGGGAAGGCGGGGGGCAGCCGATCGTGCTCACCGACACGAACTTCCGTGACCAGATCGCCGTCCCCGCATCGGTGGTCGACTTCTGGGCACCGTGGTGCGGACCGTGCCGGATGATCGCCCCGTCGGTCGAGCAGCTCGCCGCCGAACGTCCCGACATCCGCTTCGGAAAGCTCAACGTGGACGAGAATCCGCACACAGCCGCGAGCTTCGGCGTGCAGGGAATTCCGCTGCTGGTCTTTTTCCGGAATGGCGTCGAATCGGGGCGGGTGGTCGGCGCGGTCCCGAAGGCGCAGATCGAAGCGGCGATCCGGCAGTACCTCGGGTGAACGGGCCATGGCCCTCAACCCTCGCGATTCGCTGCAGCGAAGCGAGCTCGAACTCTTCACCCGCAAAGCGCTGATCGCCGTCCTCCTCGCTGCGATCGTGGCCCTGCTCTGGGCGGCGCGCGACGCGGTCGTCCTCGTCTTCCTCGCCGCGGTGCTCGCCGCCGGCATCGCGCCCGCCGTCCATCGCGTGCGCGTGCGCGGACGGCAACTCCTGCATCGGAGCATCCCCCGCGCCACAGCGGTGCTGATCGTCTACCTCCCGTTCCTGGTCGTCGCCCTCCTGCTGCTGGTCCTGATCATCCCGCGCGTCGTCGTCGACCTGCGGGCCTTGTCGTCGCAGCTGCCGTTGCTGATCGAGCGGAACATCCTCCGGCCGCTCGAGCCGTACGTCCCGGTGGATCGCGTGCGCGCCTGGTTCCACGGGGGCTTCGCGCTGCACGGGTCGAGTGTCGTCTTCTACCTGCGGAGCGCGGTGACTGCGGTGGCCTCGTTCGCCGCGGTGCTCTTCATGGTCGGCTACATGCTGGTCGATGCGCCGCGGCTCCGGAATCTGATCCTGCTGGCGTATCCGCCGGAAGTCCGCGCCGAACGCCGGGCGACACTGCGCCGGATCGGCAACCGGATGAGCTCGTGGCTCTCGGGGCAGATCCTTCTCTCGGCCATCATCGGCACGGCCACGTTCGCCGGACTGCTCGCCCTGCGAATCCCCTACGCCCTGCCGCTGGCGCTCTTCGCCGCGGTCGGAGAGACAGTCCCGGTCATCGGGCCGATCGTGGGAACGGCTCCGGCGCTGGCGGTCGCCCTGCTCCAGTCGCGCTGGCAGTTCTGGTCGGTCCTGGCGCTGGCCATCGTGCTGCAAAAGGCCGAGAACCTGTTCATCGCTCCGCGGGTCATGTCGCGGAAGGTGGCCATCTCGCCGCTCGCGGTGTTCATCGCCTTCATGATCGGCGCGACGCTCCTCGGGATCGTCGGCGTCATCATCGCCGTCCCGGCCGCCGTGGTGCTGCAGGTGGCCTTCGAGGAGATCTTCGTATCGCGCCGCGAGCGGAGACACGACGCGTCGCGGGCGGGGACGCTGACGAAACCGCGCGGGTGAGTGAGAGGGAGGAAAGTACCGCCTTCAGCCGGCCCATTGACGGCGGACGCGTAACCTCGGGGCGCCTCATCCGTCCAATTTCCGGAATTTTGACTCTTGTCGCTTCGGTTCGGATCGAACAATTGAAACCTCTCGTCCTGTCACTCTCGCTCCTCCTTTCGGCTACGGCGCTCCTGGCTGAATTCCCATCTCCGCGCTATGAGACGCGGATGGTGTACGACGCGAAGACCTCGCACATGATCCTTTTCGGGGGAGTCACAGCCCTCGATTCCGGCACGAGCAAGGCCTACTACCTCGCGGACACGTGGGAATGGACCGGGTTCCGCTGGATCCAGCGGTATCCGGCGCAGTCGCCCAATCCGCGCGCGGGGCATGCGATGGTCTACGACTCGACGCGCGACCGGATCGTGTTGTTCGGAGGGCGCGGTCCAAATTCCGATACGAACGACACCTGGGCCTACAGCAACGACGAGTGGGCGCAGATCGACACGCCGAACGCCCCCTCGGCGCGCATCCTCCCGGGCGCAGCGTACGACTCCGTCCGTGACCGCATCGTGCTATACGGGGGCAGCTCCGTCAGCGCCGACGGGAAGACCGTCGCGCCGCTGCACGACACCTGGGAGTTCGACGGTACGACCTGGACGCAGATCGGCGGCGACGGGCCGGCGATCTCCAAGCCGCTCCTGGAATACGACCCGGTCACCAATCAGGTGATCATGCTCGGCCTCGACGACACGGTTACCACACAGATGTATTCGTTCGATCCTGCCTCCGGGAGCTGGACGCACGTCACTCCGGCGGCGCTCCCCCCGTGCGTGAATGAAGGGGCGATGACCTGGGACCCCGCCGATCAGGTCGTGCTCTACACCGGCGGCGTCTGCAGCACGTCGAGTGGCGCCGACGAGAGCTACGAGTGGGATGGCACGACGTGGAACAAGGTCACCGTGATCCTCACCGCGAACCGCCTGTTCGGAGCGGGTCTGGCGTACGACGCGGCACGAAAGAACGGAGTCATGTTCGGCGGCACGGGGGTCGACAGCGTCGTCAACGCCGACACGTGGATCTTCTCGGGCAGCAACTGGACGACCTACAACGACAGCAGCCGGCCCGATCCGCGTTCGCTGTTCGCCTTCACCACCGATCCGGTCCACCAGACGATCTGGATGTTCGGTGGCACGGACGGACTGATCGCGCACACCGATCTGTGGCAGTACCAAAACGGCGTTTGGCAGAGCGTCCCGACGGCGGACGGTCCAGCATCGTGTCTGACGCCCCTCGGGGCTTGGGACAGCAACCGGAACACGATGGTCGTCTCCTGCGGTGAAGGGACCACCTACGAGTGGGACGGGACGACCTGGAAGACGTTCACCAGTCTGAAGACCACGCCACCGTTCCACGAATTCGCCAACATGGTTTATGACCCGGCGCTGAAGAAGACGGTGCTGTTCGGCGGCTATGACGGGGCGAATTATCTCGATCAGACGTGGCTGTGGGACGGGACGTCGTGGACGCGGCAGAGCCGCAATCCGGCGCCGGCCCGCACCCTCGAGGCGATGTGGTACGACCCGACATTGCAAAAGGTCGTGATCTACGGCGGAATTGGCCGCATCACCAGCCAGGACCGGATCACCCGCTTCGACGACATGTGGACCTTCGACGGGAGCGGATGGACCGAGCTCAAGCCGGCCTCCGGCACCCCCGGCGAGCGCTACGGCGCGCAGGTCTACGCCGACCCGGCGACGAACCACGTGCTGTTGTTCGGCGGGATGCGGGTCGATACGCAGCCGCCCGTGCCGCCCGCGACGGTACCGACCGACGTCCAGGTCTACGCCGACGACATGTGGCAGTGGGATGGCAGCGCGTGGACGAAGCTCGACGCGGCATCCGTGCCGCAGGCGCGGGAAAACGGACGGATCGCGTACGACATCACGCGCAACGAGATCGTGCTCTTCGCCGGCTACGCCGGGCACTACTTCTCGGACCTGTGGGTGTGGGACGGGAACGGCTGGCAACTGCGCGTTACCGAACCGCTCGGGAACCGCCGTCGCGTCGGCGGGCGCTGAGTTCGCGACCCTGCGGTGACCCTCGCGCGCAGCGTATGCTATTCTCGCGCGCCCGCACGGTCCCGCTATCGTGGATTCCTCGCAGACGAAAACGCTTCGCCTGGCTCTTGGTGCCGATCATGGGGGCTTCGAGCTCAAGGAGAGATTGAAGGCCTGGCTCACGGCCGAAGGTCATCTCGTGCGCGATCTGGGAACGCACAGCAAGGACCCGGTCGATTATCCGAAGATCGCGCGTGCCGTTGCCGAACAGGTTGCCTCCGGTGCGGCCCGCTTCGGAATCATGATCGACGGCGCGGGGATCGGCTCCGCGATGACGGCCAAC
>DATFUW010000385.1:0-4694 GCA_035260605.1 Thermoanaerobaculia bacterium
GGCGTCGTCTGGCCCTTCCGCATGCGAATCGCGGCCGAAAGGAAGAGCAGCAGCAGCGCTCCGCCCGCCATCCACGGCGTCCATCCCGCGGGCCACCAGACCATGGACAGCGAGAAGACATCGAAGAAGACGGCGTCGCCCGTGCTGCTCTGCCGGAGGTCGGCGTTCGCCAGCGCGCGCGTCATGGCCAGCACGTGATTCCCGTGATCCTGGACCGTCGCCGGCGTCACGTTGCGCAGGTCGTCGAGCGGCGTGTGGTAATGCGCGACGCCGCCGACGCAGGCGAAGTTCACTCCCGCCAGGTCCGCGCGCTTGAACACCGACAGGTCGGTGTCGTTGGGAAGAAGCTCGTAGACGCTGGAATCGAGCGAGTTCGCTACCGGACCGGGGAGCGCGTTCGCGGCGATGCGCACGAGCCAGCGGTTCTCGCGGCTGGTCTCGAACAGAACGCTGCGTCCGAAGGTGCCGCGGTCGTCGATGTTGATCGCGGCGGCCACTCCGCGCGAGAGCGCACGGTCGGCCACGAACCCTTCGGCGCCGAGCAGCCCGGCCTCCTCACCGTCGGTGATCAGGAACAGGACACTGTTGCGGAAACGGGCCGCGCGCAGTGCACGCGCCACCTCGAGCACGGTGGCCACGCCGATCCCGTCGTCCGACGCCCCGGCACCCGCGGCGACCGAGTCGTAATGTGCCACGACCGCGAGTGTGTCGGCGCGCGGATCGCCGGGAAGGCGCGCCAGAATGTTCGCGACTGGCGCGCACGTCGCGTGGGCGTTGCAGGCGAAGGTCTGCTGGAGCGTCGGGCTGTAGCCGAGCGTGCGAAACCGCTCCACGATGCGATCGCGCACCACGTCGTGAGCCGCGGAGCCGAGGGGATGGGGCGCACCGCCGGCGAGGATGGTGCGGAGGACGTCGAGCGCCCGGGCGGCCGAGAATCGCGCCGGATCGGCGGATGCGGGAAGCGGCGAGGGAGGTCGGCCGCTCTGCACGGCGGCGGCAAGGATCGCGGCCAGCATGACCATGACCAGTGCCGTGGTGCGGTTGGAGTTCACGCGCGGCCATTCTAAGCGCAACCACCGCGCCCGATTTCCGTATGCTTTGCCGGGAGGAACGCAGATGCGAATCGGATCGATGGTCCTGGCAGTGGCGATGATGACAGCAGTCGCTGCGCACGGGGAGACGCTGGAGCGGACGTTCGACCGGACGTTCGCGGTGATTCCCGGCGCCCGCTTCGCCCTGGCGAACACGAACGGGAGAGTGACGCTGCACGCGTGGGACCAGCCGCAGGTTCGCGTCCATGCGCTGGAACGCGTCCGGAGCCGTGATGCAGAGGAGGCGAAGAAGGCGTTCGCCGCACTGACGATCGCCGCCGCCTCCGAAGCGGGAGGAGTGAAGATCGAGACGCGCATGCCGCAGTTGCGGGGCGGGGGATTGTTCGAATGGATCGCCGGCACGAACGTCGACGTGAACGTCGACTACGAGATCACCGTGCCACGCAGCATGGATGTGCGGATCGACAACACGAACGGAGCCATCGAGATCGCGGAGGTTCGCGGATCGATGCTCGTGTCCGACACCAACGGGCACATCGAGTGCCGCGCGTGCGCGGGGAACATCGACGCGGAGACGACGAACGGCGCGATCCGTGTGGAGCTCGTTGCGGTCACTCCGGGCCGCCCGATCCGGCTGGAGACGACGAACGGCGGCGTGAGGGTCGTCGTGCCCAGGTCGATCTCCGCCCGCATCGACGCGTCGACGACGAACGGCTCGGTGGATACCGAGCTGCCGGTCACGACCACGCGGCTGGAGCGCCATGCGCTGCGCGGGACCGTGAACGGCGGCGGAAGCGAGCTGCGCATCCGTTCCACGAACGGCAGCATTTCCATCGAGGCACGCTGAAGCGTTTCGCCGGTCCGAAAAAAACCCTGCCGCGCCCGAGCATTAGGCGCGCGTTCGCGCATTGAACTTGCAGCAACTTCGCGCGCGCAAGAACGATCGCTTCGAAGCGGTAGTGGCTCAACGCGGTACAAATCTTTCGAACCGGAAAAGGTGGAACTCTGTCTATGCGAAACGCAATCGTCCCGGCAGTCCTGCTTCTTCTGCTGTTGACATTCCCAGCCGTGGCGCAGACGACCCCATGCACCAGCGTCATTCCGACGACATCGTCGCTCAGTTCGTCGCTCGTGGGATCCAATGTGGCCAATGGGCTCGGTTCTGCGAATGGATTCGCCAACGTCGCCCTCACGTTCAACGGCACCCAGGCGACCGTGAACGTGAACTCCCTGGCTCTCGGCAACGACATCACCGGGCTGACGCTGTATCAGGGCGCTCCCGGCTCGGGCGGCGTCCCAGTCTTCACGTTCACCGACATGAACCATGGCTTCGTGAACGGCAGCTTGAACCGCACGGTCACGCTCAACCAGACTCTGATCAATCAGATTCTGGCGAACCCGTCCAACTATTTCTTCGTGATCACCACCCCCAGCTTTCCTTCGGGAGCAGTGCAGGGGCAGCTGGCTCCGGTGACGCGGCAGATGATCGGCGGCACGCTCAGCGGTGCGAACGTGGCCGGCGGCGTCGGCTCGCCGACCGCTACCGGCTCGTACCTGATCACAGTGAGCCCCGTCGATAGGAACGGCAACGTGACGCTCACCTATGACATTTTGACCAACAACCTTGGCGATCATTTCAACAACCTGATGTTCCTCGGCACGAGCGGCTCGCCGCTGTTCATCGTGAACGGCCTGCCGGCGGCGACGAACGGGCGTCTCCTCGGCTCGACCGTAGTCAGCGCCCCGCTCGCCAATCAGCTCCTGGCGAATCCGTGCGGATTCACCTTCGCGCTGAGCACGCCGGCATTTCCCAACGGCGCGGTGGCCGGAGCGGTCGGTGCCACGCACGAGATCTTCATCCCCGTCGTCGGCTCCGTCACCGGCGCCCTCGGCAACCGGTGGATGACCGATCTGAACGTCTTCAACAACAGCGCGATCGGGCAGACCTCTGCGGCGGCCAACGCGAATATCGTCGCGCAGTTCTTCCCCAGCGGCGGGTCGAGCACCACGGCGCAGAACGTGGCCACGATGACCCTCGCCCCGCGCGGCACGACCACGTTCCGCGACCTGTCGACCTCGGTGTTCAACGGCACGCTGAACTCCATCGGCGCGCTCCGTCTCCTCACGACCAGCAGCGTGCTGGCCAGCGCGCGGATCTTCGACAATCAGATCGCCAGCGGGCACGGCACGCTCGGCCAGTTCGAACCGGGGATGACGCGCGATCAGGCGCTCCAGCAGGGAGTGCTCGTCGGTGTCGGAAACGTCGGACTGAACGGTGCCGCGGCCAACGGGGGGCAGACTTTCCGCACCAACGTCGGATTCTTCAATCCGAACGATACCCCGGCCACCGTGGCCCTGGAAATGCGGGACAACAACGGCAACGTCACCGCGAACCGCGTGCTGACGCTCGGGCCGTGGATGCACATGCAGCTTCCGCTGTCCGGTGCCACCGGCATCTTCACCGATGTCACCGGCGACGTGTCGAACAGTTCCGTGTATTTCCTCTCGGGCGCGCCGATCTTCGCCTATGCGTCGATCGTGGACAACATCAGCGGTGACGCCAGCTTCGTGACGCCGATGTGGCAGCAGCCCTTCGCTCCGTAGGCGTTCTTCTCAACGCCGGCTGCGAGCGCCCGGACGCGGGCGCTCGTGGCCGCACTCCGGATGCACCGGCTCGATGCGTCCGTCGCGCAGCACGCGGTAGCGGAACGGGATCACTTCGAGATTCAGCGGTGGCGTGATCCGCGGCAGCACACGCCGGACCGGCACCGTGCGGATGGAAAAGGGATCGATGGCCGCCGGCTCGACGGCCATCACGCCGGCGAGAATCGCGGCGCGCGCCTGGGATTTCGGATCGGGCATCGCGAATGGGAACAGCGTTCGCCGCCGGCGTCATCCCTCTTCGGGGGGTCACTCCGGCGTGATGTACGCGGCGGTGATTCCGCCGTCGACCGTGAACGTGGCGCCGTTGACGTAGGAGGACTCGTCGCTGGCCAGGAAGAGCGCTGCCGCGGCGATCTCTTCCGGTCTGGCAAAGCGCCCCATGGGGATATGCACCAGGCGCCGCTGCCTGCGTGCCGGATCGGACAGCAATTCAGCCAGGAGCGGCGTCTCGACCGGACCCGGGCAGAGGGCGTTCGCCCGGATGTTGTGCCGCGCAAATTCCACGGCGATCTCCCGCGTCATCGACAGGACGCCTCCCTTGCTCGCAGTGTAGGCGATCTGCGGCGCGGCAGCGCCCATGAGTGCCACGAACGACGCGGTGTTGATGATCGATCCGCCGCCTGCGCGCTGCAGTGCGGGGATGCCGTACTTGCAGCCGAAGAAGACCCCCTTGAGGTTGATGTCGATGACCGGATCCCAGATCGCTTCCGGCGTGTTCGTGACCGAGTCGTCCTTCGGATGGAAGATCCCGGCGTTGTTGAAGACTACATGCAGCGCGCCGAACGTCTCCTCGGCGAAGCGGACCATCGCCGCAGCCTCGCTCTCCTTCGACACATCCGCGGCGAAGGCGCGGGCCTCACCGCCCCCTTTCCGGATCTCTCCCGCGGTCGCCTCGGCGGTGTCGGACTTCAGATCGACGACCACCACTTTCGCTCCCTCGCGTGCGAACAGGAGGCAGGACGCCCGTCCGATTCCGCT
>DATFUW010000386.1:0-5090 GCA_035260605.1 Thermoanaerobaculia bacterium
CCTGGCGCGAATGGACCGCAACGTCGAAGCGGAGGCCGCATTCCGCAACGAGATCGCGCACTTCCCGCAGACCACCGAGGCGTATGTGCGCCTGGCGCTGCTGCTCGCGTCCCAGCATCGATTCAACGAGATCGAGCCGACGCTCGAGTCGATGGTCAGGGCTTCGCCGGTCCCCGCGACGTACTTCGTTGCCGCGCGCGAGATGCACGACCTCGGGAACATGAGCGCCTCGCGCTCCTTCCGTGTCCGCGGTGAGCGCCTCGGCCGCGGGCGCTCCCCACGCTGATAGGCACGGCGCTCGAACCTCCCGATTTCAGCTCAACCCCGGTAACTCGGTCTCCATCTACTTCGGCCTACTTCGGCGATCGCGGAATCGGTCCGTTCAATCCATCCTCGATCTTCGACATGTCGCTCGAGTACAGCATTCCGGTGGCCCACAACGTCACACCGTGGGCCAAAGTCGACATCCAGAATGTCCTGAACACCGCGACGCTCATCGGTTGGAACACGTCGATCTCCCCCGACAACACCGGCGCCAAGGATCCCCTCGGCTACGCAACCAGTTACACGAAGAGCAAGGCGTTCGGAAATCCGACCGGCTCGACCTCCTACGTGCAGCCGCGGCAGTATCTCCTCTACGTCGGGGTTCGCTTTTAGAGAGGCCGGCGGCATCGCTTCATCGAAACGGGGCGGTTTCGGTCGCCCCGTTTTCGCTGGAGTGTGATCAGCGGTTCGCCAGAATCCAGGTCAGCCCGGCGACGGCCGCGGAGTCCTGCGCCAGCTCGTGGGGATCGATCTTGTCGAGCGTGTCGGCCGGGCTGTGGTGAACGTCGAAGTAGTGCAGCGGCTCGGGCACCAGGCCGAAGCCCGGAACGCCGGCCTCGGTGAGGAAGGCGATGTCCGCGCCGGTTTCGTCGGCGGTCTCGAATCTGGCACCGGAGAGCTTCTCGATTTCGGCGAGGGCGTCGCCGCGCAGCGTCGTCGTGAATCCGATCGGGGCGGCGGCCCCGGCGTCACTCTCGATCGCCGCCACGTGTTTTTCGTCTCGATGATCGGCGAAGTATTGACGGCCGCCGTTGAGCCCGTTCTCCTCGTTCATGAAGAGGACGCAGCGGACGGTGCGCCGGGGCTGCAAACGCATTTCGCGGAACAGGCGCATCGTCTCCATGACCATGGCCACGCCGGAGCCGTCGTCGATCGCGCCGGTGCCGAGGTCCCACGAATCGAGGTGGCCGCCGATCAGGACGATTTCGTCCGGCCGTTCGCTGCCGCGGATCTCGGCGATCACGTTCGCCGATTCCACGTCCGGCAGCGTGCGGGGCGTGAGCACGAGGTGCATCCGCACGCGCTCCCCTTTCTTCAGCAGGCGATCGACCAGCATCGCGTCTTCGGCGGCCATCGCCGCGGCGGGGATCTTCTTCACCCTGGAGTCGTAGTGCAGGTTGCCGGTATGCGGAGTGCGCAGTGAGTCGGAGCCTACCGAACGGATCAGCGCGGCCACGGCACCGAGCTCCGCGGCGCGGCTGGCCCCCGCGGTGCGATAGGCCACAGCCAGGCGATAGGCCTCGAATCCGTGGTGGGCGCGGACGAGGTCCATGTCCATCGGCACGTTGAAGAAGACGATCTTCCCTTTCACCTTCGCGCCGAGGTTCTTCAGATCGTCGAACGACGCCGCCTCGATCACGTCGGCGGTGATGCCGGAGCGCGGCGTGGCCACGCTGCCGCCGAGCGCCGTCAGCACGATCTTCTGGCCGCGCTGCGACAGCAGCGTGGCGCGCTCGTCACCGCGCACCCAGTGCGGGACCATGACCCGTTCGGTGTGCACGGGGATGTCCCATTTCTGGAAGGCCTGCACCGCCCAACTCACGGCCGCGGCGGCGTTGCTCGAACCGCTGAGCCGCGGCCCGATGTCGTCGGTCAGCACCTCGAGCGTCTCGTACGCGCGTGACGTGGCCATCTCGCGCTGAACGATGGCATCGGTCTGCGCGGAGAGGGTTGCGGCGAAAAGGACGATTGCCAGAGCGGTCGCGGGACGCAGGAGCGAACCGCGCATCAATGGTACTTGCCCGGGTTCTTCTCGAACTCCTGCTTGCAGCGCACGTTGCAGAAGTAATGCGTGTGGTCGCCGTGCTCGATCTTCGCCGCCGCCTTGTCGACGTCGATGATCATCTTGCAGACGGGGTCCTGCGCCTGCTTCGCGGTCTTCTTTCCATGAACATCTTCGGCCATCAGAGTTCCTCCGTATCGATCTGGGCCCGCTGAAGCGACCCGGAATAGTCGATGTAGACCGACTTCCATTCGCTGAACACGTCGATGCCCGCCACCCCCGCCTCGCGATGGCCGTTGCCGGTCTGCTTCGTGCCGCCGAACGGCAGGTGCACCTCGGCGCCGATCGTCGGCGCGTTCACGTAGAAGATTCCGGTGTACATGTCGCGCATGGCCACGAAGGCGTTGCGTACGTCCCGGGTGTAGATCGACGACGAGAGGCCGTACTTCACGCCGTTGCCGATGGCGATCGCCTCCTCGAGCGACGAGCAGGGGATCACCGCGGTCACCGGCCCGAAGATCTCCTCCTGCGCGATGCGCATGTCGGGCTTCACGTCGGCGAACACCGTCGGCTGGTGGAAGAAGCCCTTCGCGTAGTCACCGTCGGTCAGCGCGGAGCCGCCGGTGACCACCTTCGCTCCCTCGTCTTTTCCGATCTTCACGTACTGCTCGATTGTCTCGAGCTGCGACGCGGAGATGTTCGGGCCCATGTCGACGTTCGGATCGAGCCCGTTGCCCACGCGCATCTTCTTCGTGCGGGCGGCGAGCTTGTCCACGAAGGCGTCGTACACCTTGCGGTGCACGACGATGCGCGACGCGGCGGTGCAGCGCTGCCCCGCCGTCCCGAACGCTCCCCACAGCGCGCCGTCGACCGCGAGGTCGACATCGGCGTCATCCATCACCATGATCACGTTCTTGCCGCCCATCTCCAGGTGGACGTGCTTGAACTGCGGCGCGCAGGCCACGCTGATGTCGCGCCCCACTTCCGTCGACCCGGTGAAGGAGATCACCGAGACTTTGGGGTGCTCGAGCATCGGCTGGCCGACCTCGCGCCCGCCGCCGGTGACCACGTTGAACACGCCACGCGGCACCTTCGCCTCTTCGAATGCCTCGGCCAGCATGACCACCGACAGCGGCGTCATCGACGCCGGCTTGATCACCACCGTGTTGCCGCAGATCAGCGCGGCCATCGACTTCCATCCGGGGATGGCGATGGGGAAGTTCCACGGCGTGATCAGCCCCGCCACGCCGAGCGGCATGCGCACCGCCATGTTGAACTTGTTCGGGAGCTCGGACGGCGTGGTCACGCCGAACAGCCGGCGCCCTTCGCCGGCCATCAGCAAGGCCATGTCGATCGCTTCCTGCACGTCTCCCCGGGTCTCCTCGAGGACCTTCCCCATCTCGCGCGTCATCTCGCGCGCGATCTTCTCCTTGTCGCGCTTGAGAATCGTGCCCACGGCGTACAGGAACTCGGCGCGTTTCGGCGCCGGCGTCAGCCGCCAGAGGTTGAATGCGTGGTGCGCCGCTTCGACCGCGGCGTTCAGGTCGTCCGCGTTCGACTCCTGAAACGTGCCGATCAGATCCTCGCGGTTCGCGGGATTCCGGTTCTCGAACGTCTTTCCCGACGTCGAGCGCACCCATTGGCCGTCGATGTAGTTCCGGTATTCGCGCGCGGTGCGCAGCTCGCCGAACGCGGGCGCTTCCCTGACTGCAGACTTGGGCATGGAAAACCTCCGAATAGGGTTGCCGGATTGTTCCGTTGTCCGGCGAGCGGTGGGGTTCGACAACCCGAGAACCCGACGACCGGGCAACCTACTTTTTGACCGCTTCCGAATTCACGGCCGGCTTCGCCGATCCCATGTCGACGTTGCCGCGGAAGTGCGCGCCGTCGGCGACGATGATCTTCGGGGCCTTGATATTGCCGTCGACCCTCGCGCTGGCGATCAGCTCCACTCGCGCATCGGCCGAGATGTCGCCCGTCAGGCGCCCCTCGACCGTGACGTTGCGGGCATGGACCTTGGCCTCCACGCGCGCCTGCGTACCGATGCGCAGATCTGCCGTCAGATGGATGGTCCCCTTGACCTGCCCCTCGACCAGCACCATCTCCGAACCGGTCACCGTCCCTTCGATGCTGACATTCGGACCGAAGTAGGTCCCTTCGAAGGCGGGCTGCGGCTGATCGGGGCGGGGCTGCGGCCGCGAGGGAGTGGCCGGCACTTCCTTGGTGAACAACGCCATGGGGCGGGAAGAATAACAGAAGTTATCCGTTGTCAGTGTCCGGCATGGCCCGGCAACAAACCGGTGACCGGCCGGCGGCGGGAGCGCAAGTCACTGTAAACTTCCGCGCCTTCAACGTTTTCCGAACGTTGTCGTACCGAGAGGGGATTTTCAACCGTGCGACGTACCGCAATGACCTTACTAGTGATCGGGGCCCTCGCCTGTCGCGGCGGCTCGAAGGACCAGAAATACCGGACCGAAAAAGTCGACCGCGGCGACGTCACCATGACCGTGACGGCCACCGGCACGCTTTCGGCCGTGACCACCGTGCAGGTCGGCAGCCAGGTCTCGGGAGTGATCTCCCGCCTCTACGCCGATTTCAACAGCCGCGTGAAGAAGGGGCAGCTCCTCGCGGAGCTCGACCCGACGCCCTTCGAACAACAGGTGGCGCAGCGCCGCGCCGACGTCGATAAGGCGAAGGTCGACGCGGCCAACTTCAAGATCAGTCTCGACCGTCAGTCACGCCTGCTCAAGGCCGGCCTCTCCTCACAGGCCGATTTCGACGCAGCCAAGGCGCAGTACGACGGCGCCCTCGCGCAGGTCAATCTCTCCGAAGCCGCGCTGGCGCAGGGGGAAACCAATCTCAAGTACACGAAGATCATCTCTCCGATCGACGGCGTCGTCGTCGACCGCCAGTACGACGTCGGCCAGACCGTTGCCGCCTCGTTTCAGGCGCCGACCCTTTTCTCCATCGCCCAGGATCTGACCAAGATGCAGGTGCAGGCCGACGTCGACCAGTCGGACATCGGCAGCGTGCAGGTCGGCCA
>DATFUW010000387.1:0-3016 GCA_035260605.1 Thermoanaerobaculia bacterium
AGGTCTGGTACCGCTCGAAGGATGGGACGCGCGTGCCGATGTTCGTGATGTACAAGAACGGCATGCAGCGCGACGGGTCGAATCCGGCGCTGCTGACCGGATACGGCGGATTCAACATCAGCGAGCTGCCGAACTTCTCGCCGCTCGCCGTTACCTGGGTGGAGAACGGCGGCGTGTACGCCTTGGCGAACCTCCGCGGCGGCGGGGAATTCGGCGAAGCATGGCACCGCGCCGGCATGCTGGAGAACAAGCAGAACGTCTTCGACGACTTCGAGGCGGCCGCGCAGTATCTGATCAATCAGCACTACACCTCGGCGGCGCACCTCGCCATCAGCGGCGGCAGCAATGGCGGGCTGCTGGTGACCGCGTTCCTGACACAGCGCCCCGACCTGGTCAAGGCCGTGGTCTGCAGCTATCCGCTCATCGACATGATCCGCTACCAGCGGTTCCTCGTCGCCCGGTTCTGGGTCCCGGAGTACGGATCGTCGGAGAACCCCGAGCAGTTCCAGTGGATCTATGCCTACTCGCCGTACCAGCACGTGGTGAAGGGGACGACCTATCCGGCAGTGCTGTTCATCAGCGGCGACGCCGACACGCGCGTCGCGCCGCTGCACGCGCGGAAGATGACGGCGCTCATGCAGGCCTCCGGCTCGCCGAATCCGGTCATGCTCCGCTACCACACCTCCAGCGGCCACTCGGGAGGGGAGCCATTGAAGGACCAGGTGCGCGATCAGGCGGAGATCCTGTCGTTCCTGGAGTGGCAGTTGAAGTAGTCCCGCGGGGGACGCGCCACCTCACCCGCGGAGCAGATGCTCGACGCGCGCGATGATGGCGTCGAGCGCGACCTGATTCTCTCCCCCCTCGGGGATGATCAGATCTGCGTGCCGCTTCGACGGCTCGACGAACTCCTCGTGCATCGGGCGGACGGTCGACAGGTACTGCGCCACGACCGACTCCAGCGTGCGGCCGCGCGTCTGAATGTCGCGCACCACGCGGCGGACGAAGCGGATGTCGGCCGGAGTGTCGACGAACAGCTTGATGTCGATCCGCCGGCGCAGCTCCGGTTCGGCCAGCACCAGGATCCCCTCGACGATGACCACGCGGCGCGGCTCGACCTTCTGCGTCTCCGTCCGCCGGGCGTGCGCCGCGAAGTCGTACACCGGCACCTCCACCGACGAGCCTTTGCCCAGCACGTCGAGATGGCGGATCAGCAGCTCCGTCTCGAGCGAGTCGGGATGGTCAAAGTTGATCTTGTGCCGCTCTTCGGTGCTCAGTCCGTCGAAGTTGCGGTAGTAGGAGTCGTGGGAAATCCACTCGATTCGGTCGGGGCCGACGCGGTCGTAGATCGCGCGCGCCACCGTCGTCTTTCCCGAACCCGTTCCGCCGGCGATGCCGATGATGACCGGGTTCTTCATGCCACGGCGATTACGACGACTGTTCTTCGAGCTCCGCTTCGGTCATGAATTCCGAAGGGTCGTCGTTGCCACAGGCCGTGCACATGACGGTGGAGAGGTTCCCCTTGTCGTCGTACTCGAACTGGTACGTCGGCGTCTCGCACTCGAGGCAGATCAGGTACTCGGGCTCGCCCATGTCCGACTAGGATACTACTGAGACGCCACCCCGGCGTAGCGGGCGTCGGGCGCTCCGACGGAGGGGGAGATGAAGTGCGCCTCGCTGGTGGCGTTGTCCACCACCGAGGCGTAGACGGAACTCCGCGGGCCGGTCATTTCGACCACGACCATGAAATCGTCGCCGCTGGTGATCATCGGGAACAGCGTCTGGATGGACGTGTGACTCACGGCGTTGGGAGGAATCGTGACCCTGGTGATGGCGATGTTCCGGCCGGCGACGCGCTGCAGGGCGAGCGTGAACGTGGCCGCCGCGTCGGCCAGATTGACCAGCCCGATGTTCGTGCGGAACAGCGCACTGAATGACAGACCGCTGAGCGTCTGCAACGGGAACGACAGATTGGTGTAGGCGATGGGTACCGGTTCGGGCGGCGTGACGTCCGTGCCGTGAATGCCGTAGATGTTCGCGCTGACACGCACGGATCGGTTTCCCATCGTCTCTACGATGAGCGGCGAAAGCGCCTGCTCCATCCCGAACGCCTGACCGATGACGTCGGCGAATTTCTGCGTCGCGCCCGCAGGGATGGTGAAGGCGATCACTGGCTGATCGGGCGCGGTGGGGAGCGTCAGCGCGACGAACAGTGGCTGGCGCACGTCGTTGTACAGCGCGACGTCAGTCTTCCAGTGGACATCGTTCACTCCGACGACGCTGCCGACGATCGGCACGAGGACGCTGACCGTCGCCGGCGTCTCCTGGGCGAAGGCGAGCGTGGCGCACAGCAGGAGTGCGCTTCCGAGGACCGCGCGTCGCATCATCGATAGGACGTCCGGGACCATCCTAGCGTTTTGAGCGGGTTGCGACCGGCGGATCTCCGTTTTCGCCCCCCGCTCCCGAGCCGGGGCCATGGAACGGGCGGCCTTTCTGCATAGTCGAGGTATGGTTATCGCTACGTGACAGCAGGGAATGTCGCCGCCACGAAGAAAGCCCGCCCCCGCGGAGGGTTCGCCGGGCTCGTCGCCGCCGGCATTTTCCTGACTCGCATCAGCGGCTTCATCCGGCTGAAGATCATCACCCATTTCCTCGGAACGTCCGATGCCGCGGGGGTCTTCAGCGCCGCCTACCGCATCCCGAACTTTCTCCAGAATCTCTTCGGGGAAGGGGTGCTGTCGGCGTCGTTCATTCCGGTGTACGCGAAGCTGCTGGCAGAGGAAGATGAGGAAACGGCGGGGCGGGTGGCGGGGATCGTGGCCACACTTCTCGCGCTGGTGGTCGCGACGCTCGTCCTGATCGGTGTGCTGGTGACGCCATCCATCATCGTGGTGATCGCGCCGGGTTTTCACGGGGCCGTCCGCGAACTGACGATCGCGGTGGTGCGGATCCTCTTCCCGGGCATCGGCCTGCTGGTCATGTCGGCGTGGTGCCTGGGGATCCTGAACAGCCACCGCAA
>DATFUW010000388.1:0-5438 GCA_035260605.1 Thermoanaerobaculia bacterium
CACCGCGACGGCGACTGGCACCGCGCCGTGCACGTCTGGATCGCCGCTTCCGACGGCCGCGTCCTGCTGCAACGCCGCTCGCCGCGAAAGGAAAATCATCCCGGCCTGTGGGACGTCTCCGCTGCGGGGCACGTCTCCGCCGGTGAGACTGCGGCCCAGGCCGCGGTGCGCGAGACATTCGAGGAGCTCGGATTGGCGATCGGTCCCGCGGAGCTCGAGCCGCTGGGCAGCATGACGGAGTCATGCGTGCTCAACGGCGGAACGTACATCGACAACGAGATTCACGAGATCCTTCTCGTCCGCCGCGACGTGGCCATCGGCACGCTGCGGCTCGATCCGGAGGAAGTGGCGGAGGTGAAATGGGTTTCCGATCTGTGTCCAGACGCGTCATTCGTGCCGCACGCGCGGGAGTATGCGCTGCTGTCGCGCTCCTTGCGCTCCGCTGTGCGACCACGAGGATGAACGTCGACGACCTGATGGCCCCCTACGAGGGCGACGTTCCCGGCGCGAGCGTGCTCGTCGTGCGGGACGGCCGTGTGATCCTCCGGAAAAGCTGGGGGATGGCCGATCTGGAGGAGCACGTCGCCACCACGCCCGACACGCACGTCCGCCTCGCTTCGGTGACCAAACAGTTCACCGCGGCCGCGATTCTGATCCTGGCGCACGAGGGGAGACTCTCGCTCGACGATCCGATCACCAGATGGCTGCCCTCGATGCCGCAGTACGCCAGCGGGATCACCATCCGCAATCTCCTCACGCACACCTCCGGGCTGCTGGCGTATGAGGACCTGATCCCGCCGGGGACGACGCGGCAGGTGCATGACATCGACGTGCTGCACCTGCTCGAGAAAACGACGACCACGAATTTCCCGCCTGGCCTGCATTACCGCTACAGCAACACCGGCTACTCTTTGCTCTCGCTGATCGTCGAACGGGCCTCGGGCCAGCCCTTCGCGCAGTTCCTGCACGACCGCATCTTCGCTCCCGCCGGCATGCAGACGAGCGTGGCCTTCGAGGAGGGAATCTCGACCGTTCCACATCGCGCGTACGGCTACAGCCGCACGGACGTCGGGTGGCGGCGCACCGATCAGAGCCTCACCAGCGCGGTCCTCGGCGACGGCGGGATCTACACGTCGATCGACGATCTCGTGCACTGGATCGCCGTGCTGGAGAGCGGCCGCTTCGACGAGGCACTCGTTCCCCGCACGCCGACCGACGATCCGGCCATCCAGTATGGATACGGCTGGCGCATCACCGAGCATCGCGGCCGGCGCGTGGTGGCGCATTCCGGCGAGACGATCGGCTTCCGCAACGCCATCGTGCGTTTTCCCGATCAGCACCTCACGGTGGTGGTCCTCACGAACCGCGACGAAGGGGATCCGAACGCGATCGCATTGCAGATCGCGGACCGCGCAGACTCCTAGGGAAGCTCTGCACAAGTCCAACCCGCAGGGCTGATGGCGGTTGCCGGGCCGTCTGCTTCGTTGCTCGTCGTCAGCGATGCCACCGCATCGCCTCCTCCTCGCGCCTGGCATCCGACCGCCAAGCGCCATCAGCGACGACCATCGGACTTGTGCAGAGCTTCCCTAGTGCGGCATTCGCAGCGGATCGCGTCGCCGCTCTTCGGAGTCGGCGTCGTCGAGCAGCGAGAAATCGTGTTCTTCGCCGACTTCAGTCAGCGAATCGTCGTCATCTTCTCTTTGAGAGCGGTGTCCACGCCTGGGCACACCGTCCTCGAGCGTTGCAGTCCAGTTCTCCCGTTTCATGGAGTTTCCGAGATTCATGATTCGCGCCCGGCTGGGCGTGTGAGCGCGACAATCGTCAAATCGTCATGGCGGAGGCCGCCGGTGTGCCGGTTGACGGCCGTGAGGACGGACTCGGCAATGCCATGGGCCGAGCGGCCGCGTGCGCTGGCCTCGATGCGCGCCATTCCGAACTCCTCCCCCGACGCCGACGGCGCCTCGAGGACTCCGTCGCTGTAGAGAAGCAGCGCGTCGCCGGGCCCGAGGCGCGTCTCGAAAGTCTGCCAGCGGGAGAAGGGGAGCGGGCCGAGGACTGGTCCGGTGGACGGGATCGTCTCGGTTCGGTTGCGCCGCACGATCAGTGGGGCGCAGTGCCCGGCGTTCGCGATTTCGAGCGTTCCGTCGTTACAGAGAAGTCCGATCACCGCGGTGGCGAATCGATTCGCCGGCACGAGAGGGCGCAGGAATGCGTGCAAACGCAGCATCGTTGCCGACGGATTGCAGCGCGCGGCGGCGCACGATTCGACCCGCTGCTCGAGTTCCTCCCGGATCATGGCCATGATCACGGCGGCTGGCAGTCCCTTGCCGGCGACGTCGCCGATGGCGAACCACAGCCGGTTCTCGGATTCGTGGACGAAGTAGAAGTCCCCGGTGAACTCGCGTGCCGGGATGGAAATCGCGTGTACGTCGTGCGCGGGGGCCGGTGCGGCCGGCCTCGCCGCGAACAGCGGCAACTGAATCAGGCGACCGCCGGCTGGCATCGTCGGCATGGACGGAACCCTTTCTCCGCGGCTTCCGCGGCCTCGTGAAAAGGGACGCGGTTTTCCTCGCGGATCCGCCGCGCATCGCGGCAGGTGGGAAAGCAATAGATCTTCGTGGTGCGCGATCCGATGAAGCGGACGTGCTGTCTGGCGAGGGCATCGAGCGCCTCGACGTCGACCCCTTCGCGCTGCAGCAGATCGCGTTTCATGCGGCTCCCATAGGCGTACTCTCCCACCCCCCCGCCGGCCGGGACGATGCGATGGCAGGGGACGATGAACGGCACGGCGTTGCGGGCCACGTAGTTCGCCACGGCGCGGACGGCGCGCGGCTTTCCCACCTGAGCCGCGAGCCACGAATAGCTGCGCACCTCGCCGCGGGGGATCCGCAGCAGCGTCTCCATGACGCGCTGCTCCAGGGTGGATGCCTCGCCGAGGTCGACGGCCGGGTTGTCGACCCCGCCGCCGTGCAATGCGGAGAGCACCTGCTCGCGCAGCGGTGCGGGGATCGCCGCCTGCTCGAGTCGGCGGCCGTAGCGCCTGGCATAGCGGCCGCGGAGGTCGTCGAACGAACGCGCGCTGATCATGCGGATGGCACGGCCGGCGAAGGCCACCCAGACGTTCTCCACGCGGTCGTAGAAATCCGACGTCTGCAGCGACTTGCGGATGGGCCGCGGCGGTTCGACGCCAATCGACTTCACCGCGGCCGCAAGGCGCTCGATGTCGCCCACCGATGCCTCGCAGCTCCTGCAGCCCTTCAGGTGTTCCTCCACCGCCCGATGTTCGTCGGGGCGAAGCTCGCCCGTCCGCAGCGCGTCGACGCGAGTCAGTGTTGCTCTACACCGCATACGCCACTCCTTTTTTCTCCAGGGCCTCCCGCAGCAGCTTGAGCGACCGGAACACTTTTCCGCGGAGCGACGCCTCCGTCGCTCCGACGGTTTTGGCGATCTCGCCGTACGACATTTCCTCCATGAACCGCAGCACGATCAGCTCGCGGGCCTCGAGCGGAAGCAGGGCGATGGCCCGCCGCAGCAGCTCGACATCCTGCTTTCGCTCGAGCTCCGATCCCTCGAGGTGGACGAATGGTCCGATCCGGTTGTCATCGAATTCCGAGAGTGGCTGCTCGAGCTGATGCCGCTTGCCTCGGCGTTTGTTCACACAGAGGTTGCGCACCGTTCGGAAGAGCCACGGACGGAGGGCGAGAACGGCACAGCGGTCCTCGTCATACTGCCGTGTGAGCGCGCGATGGGCCCGCATCATCGCGTCCTGGACCACCTCCTGAGCGTCGAAGGGGTTCTGCAGGATCCCGTGCGCGTACCCGTACAGCGGCCGTTCGAACCGCTCGATCAGGCGCTCGAAAGCCCCCGGCTCCAGACGGTGGACGGCGACGGCGAGGTTCTCCTCGCCTGGCAGGGCCTCGATCGGGCGGGCGGCCTCGCCGCCGGTCCACGAGTTCTTCATGCTTCTGACAACACGCCGTTTGGCCATCGCGTTCGCGACAGTATGCGCCGGTGCCATGCGCCGAGGGCTCGCACGCCGGGAGTCTATCGAACGCGGTCGCGCAACTCCTCGAAGTGCACGGCCTTGACGACGACGCTCGTTAGAGACGGATCCGTGTAGGGAGGGGTCGGCAAGCCGAGCACGCCGCGCGCAAAGTTCAGGGTCGATCGCATTTCGGTGACGTGCACCGCTTTGATCGTCGTTCCCGGAACTGCCGAATCGGTGAATCCGGGTGCGGGCAACCCGGCCAGCAAGCAGACGGCATTGATTGCCGTGCGAAGTTCAGCGAGGTGGACGGCTCTGATCTCGGTTCCGGCTGTGAGGGCGGTGTCCGTAAACATGACCGTGGCGGCCAGATCAGCCACGCTGTTGGCCGATGTCCCCGCGGCATTGGTCCCACGCGCGCGATACAGGTATGCAGTGTCCGGGAAGGCCGTCGAGTCGGAGAAAGAGTTGGTGGAAGCGGTGCCGAGAAAAAGATAGAGCGTGCCGGGTTGCCTCCGCTCGACCATGTAGGAGCTGGCGTCGGCGACGGCGTTCCAGGCAATCTCGACGCGCGTGCTGGAAACGGCCTCGGCGATGACGCCGGTCGGTGTTGCAGGCGGCGCGACGAACCTGTAACGACACTTCGAATCTGTCATGCCGGAGGCGGCACTGACGACGACGTCTAGGTTTTCCACCGTATGCGCTGGAGTCGTGACGGTGAGGGAGCTCGCGGTGTTCGCCGCGATCGCTGCAGGAGAGCCTCCGAACGTGACTAAGACCGCACCGGACAGATTCGCGCCGTGGATGGTCACGGTCTGGGCGCCGGCGGCGGGTCCTGTATCCGGAGCGATCGTGTTGAGTGACGGGCAGTTGCCACCCAGCAGGATCGAGACGTTGTTGGAATTGACGTTCGCGGTCACAAGGTCGCGCCTGCCGTTTCCGCGAAAATCAGCGGCGGCCAGGGAATATGGATTTGTCCCGACGGCATGATTCACCGCCGCGCCGAACGTTCCGTCTCGCTGGCCCGGGAGGATGGAAACGTTGTTCGAACTGAAGTTCGCGACCGCGAGATCGGTCTTCCCGTCTCCGTTGAAATCGCCCAGGGCAACCGCGCGGGGGTTCGAACCGACGGCGATGTTCACGGTGGATCCAAAGACGCCGTTTCCGTACCCCAGGAGCACCGAGACATTCGCCGATCCGAGATTCGCTACAGCAAGATCGGGCTTTCCGTCCCGGTTGAAATCACCCACGGCAACCGAGATCGGAGCGCTCCCCACGCCGTAGGTCACCGCGGTGGCAAACGATCCGTCGCCGTCGCCGAGCAGGACCGAAAGACCGCTCGGGAAGTAGTTTGCAACCGCCAGATCGATCCTGCCGTCCCGATTGAAATCGCCTGAGGCGACGGAATCCGGATAGTTGCCGGCGTTGACGTTCAGAGCCGGGGCGAACGACC
>DATFUW010000389.1:0-4513 GCA_035260605.1 Thermoanaerobaculia bacterium
CTCGATGGCCACGTGGCTGCCGGGAGCGTTGGCCACCGACTCGGCGAATAGCTGCGGCGGTGCGAGCGCCGCCCCCTTCTCCACGTATTCGCGCATGTACTCGACCGAGGTCTGCACCGGGCCGAAGCAGGTCCCGAACGAGACGCCCGCGGCCGAGGGGAGGCGCGATCCGGCGTCGTCCGCCGCCAGTCTGGCCGCGGCAACCGCGTAGCGCGACAGGGTGTTCATGCGCCGTAACTTCATCGGGGCGATGAACTCCCGCGGCTGGAAATCCCGCACCAGCGCGGCGGTGTGTGCGCGGCAGCCCGCAGTGGAGAATCGCTCCACGGGTGCAGCGGCGGTCCGGCCGCTTTCGAGCAGTCCCCCGAACGATGCCGCCCCGATCGCACCCGGCGCGATGACTCCCATGCCGGTGATCGGGATCCGGCTCATGCCTGCCGCAGGAGTAATGAGACGTTGCTTCCGCCGAAGCCGAACGTGTTCGACAGCGCGTGGCGGATGCGCATCGGGCGTGGAGTGAGCGGGATGTAGTCGAGCACGCAGTCGAAGGCCGGCACATCGAGGCGGAGGGTCGGCGGCGCGATCTGATGCTGGATCGAAAGTACGGTGATCACCGCCTCGACCGCTCCCGAGGCTCCAAGCGTGTGCCCGAAATACGACTTCGACGAGGAGACCGGAACGCCGGTTCCCAACGCCGCGGCGATGGCCTTCGTTTCCGCGGAGTCGTTGAGCAGCGTCCCGGTGCCGTGGGCGTTCACGTAATCGACCGAGTGCGATTCGACCGCCGCCTCGAAGAGGGCTCCTCGCATCGCCGCTTCGGCGCCGCGTCCGTCTTCGTGCGGAGCGGTCTGGTGGTGGGCGTCGCACGTCGCGCCGTACCCGCAGAGCTCGGCCAGAATGCGGGCACCGCGGGCGGTCGCCTCGTCCCACCGCTCCAGCACGAGATAGGCCGCCCCTTCGCCAAGCGTGATCCCGTTGCGCCGCGCGGCGAAAGGAGCGCACGGCTGCGCGTCGACGGCCTGCAGCACATTGAATCCGCTGTAGGTGAGCCGGCAGAGCGCATCGCTGCCGCCGGCGATGGCCGCATCGGCGTGGCGCGAGCGGAGCATGTCGGCCGCCACTCCGATGGCCGCCCCCGCCGAAGCACACGCCGTCGCGTTGGAGAGCACGCCGCCACCCACACCGAAGACCTTCGCTACCGCGTCGCTCGGACCGGAGGTCGGCTGCTGCAGCACGCGCGAGACCGGCGCGCGGTCCGTGCCGCGCATGACGCGCGCGAAGAAGTACTCCTCCCCTTCCACCAGGCCGCCCGTCGAACTCCCGGTGGAGACGACCGTCCCGTCCAGTGCCGGCAGTCCCGCCTCGGCCAGCGCCTCGCCGGCGGCGATCACCGCGAGCTTGTCGCTGCGCGAGAGCCGCTTCCGCTCCCGCCGCCCGGCCGGCAGCAGGGCGTCGAGATGTTCCTCGACCTCCGCCGCCAGTTCGGTGGGAAACGTCTCGCCGGGAAACCGCGTCAGCTTTCCGATCGCGGAGCGCGACTCGGTGATCGCCTGCCACACCTCGGCCTTGTTGCGGCCGATCGAACAGATCACTCCCGCGCCGGTGATCGCGATCCTCGTGTTTCGATCAGGTATGCGCATCCGGACCCGCGAGATAGAACCTGCCTCGTGCACATTCTAGTCCGCCGACCGACCCCGTTCCGGTGAAGCGGAAGAGGCCCCCGAACTCCGCCTCCAGCCGGACGGTGAAGACGAGGACGTCCCCCGGCTCGACCGGCCGGTCGAGCTCACAGCGGTCGATGCCCGTCAGAAACCCGGGCCGGCCGCTCTCGAAGACCAGCCCTCCGGCGAGCTGCGCCATCGCCTCGGCCACCATCACCTGCAGGGGCGCGGGATCGTCCGCCGTGCAGACGAACGTTCCCTCGATGGTCTTCTCATCGATCCGCCGCGCGGTCGACGCGGCGCGGAAGGGAATCTGATGCGGAAGTGATGCGAGCCAGTTCATCGTCGGTGCAGCGGCCCGCCTCGCGGGGCTGCACTATGCCTGCGGCAGTTCGGCGAGGCGATCTCCGACGAAGTTGGCCAGCGCGGAGATCGAGCGGAAGTTGTCGCGGGCCGAGCCTTCGTTCTTCACGCGGATTCCGAATTCGCTCTCCAGCATGACGACGATCTCCAGAGCGTCGATGGAGTCGAGCCCCAGCCCGCCCGCGAAGAGCGGCGCATCATCGTCGATGTCGTCGGGAGTCATATCCTCGAATTTCAAGCGTTCGATCAGCAGTTCCTTCAGTCGCCGTTTGAGATCCGTCATTCGTAGCCATATTTTCACACAGTTCCGACCGCGTGCTATTCTCAAAGTGTCCGGATGTTTGAGCGATTCCGTTCCCTGGCCAGCGCAGCGCCCGGCGCGACAGCCGTTGTCGAAGCGGGGAGCGGGCGCACCGTTTCGCGCTCCGAACTGCTCGCGCGCGCCGAGGAACTGGCCGCGGGAATCGAACCGGGGACGCTGATCCCGATCCAGCTTCCGAATTCGGCGGAGTTCGTCGCCGCGGTGCTGGCTGCGTTCCGGCAGAACGCCGTGGCCATCCCGATCGACCGTGACGCGACCGAGGCCGAGGTGGCGGCGATCCTCACGCACTTCGATGCCGGCCGCGTCTCGCGCTGCCTCCCCTCCGACGCGCGGCTGATCAAGCTGACGTCCGGATCGACCGGTAAGCCCAAGGGAATCGTCACCAGCGAGGCGAACCTCCTGGCCGACTGCCGCAACATCTGCTCGTCGATGGACATCCGTCCCGACGATGTGAACTTCGGCGCGATCCCGATCTCGCACTCGTACGGCTTCTCGAATCTCGTCACCCCGCTGCTCACGCAGGGGACGGTGTTGGTGATCTCCAACGATTACCTGCCGGTGTCGATCATCGAATACTGCAACCGCTGGCGCTGCACGGTCCTCCCGGGCATTCCGATGATGTTCGACCACCTGGCCTCGAGCGACCGCGCGGCCGGCAGCTTCGACACGGTGCGCACGTTCATCTCCGCCGGGGCGCCGCTCCCGCCGCATACCTCGCGGCGGTTCCGCGAGCGCTTCGGAACGTCGATCCACTCTTTTTATGGCTGCAGCGAATGCGGCGGCATCACCTACGACCGCGAAGGGGCGGCGGTGGAGCGGGGCACGGTCGGAGGGGCGCTCGAGGGCGTGACGATCGCCCTTCGCGGAGCGCGCCTGGTCGTACGCAGCGACTCCGTGGCCCTCGGCTATCTGCACGACGCGCGGACCTTCGACCGCTTCGAGCCGACCTTCACGACCGACGATCTGGCCGAGCTGCGCGGCGCCGAGATCGTGCTGACCGGCCGCGCCGGCGACCTGATCAATGTCGCCGGCAAGAAGGTGAACCCGCGCGAGGTCGAGCAGGCCATCCTGGAGATCGAAGGGGTGCGCCAGGTCAAGGTCTTCGGCGAACCTGCCGGAGCCCGCGGCGAGGTCGTCGCCGCCGCCGTGGTCGCCAGTCCCGACGTCACCCGCGATCAGGTGCGCGCGTTCTGTCGCGCCCGCCTCACGTCGCACAAGGTGCCGCGCATCGTGAAGCTCATCGAGCGGATTCCGGTGGATGAGCGGGGGAAGATCCGGCGATCGGCGCTGGCCGAGCTCTGAGGGCGCGTTTCGTCAGCAGCCGCAGGTTGTCCAGCTCCGCGAACGCCCACAGCTTCGCCCCGCGCAGTCCCATGCGCATCGGGGCGAGGTGCAGGTTGAAGTAGGCGGAGATGCGGCGGCCGTCGTTGCGCCGCCCCTCCTCGCCGCGCGAACGTCGCCGCTCGGCAATCGTCGTGAAGCGCCGGTTGTAGAACGACATCAGGTGATAGCTGAAAAACGCCGGCTTCGGACCAAGGACCGGCATCCAGAAGAACTTCTTCATCAGCCGGTACGCCGGCGTGACGACGAAGATGTAGTAGTGCGCGGTGTCGAGAAGAAATGCGGCCGAGAGAAGGTCGGCCTCACCCATGTAGCGGTACTTGTCCCTGTACACCGCATTGAAGAAACGGGCGTACGAGCGGACGAACGTCTCGTTGTGCAGCGCGATGGCCTTGGCGATGTCCTCGCCGCGCGTGTCGGCGGCGATCAGGGCCACGCTCGCTTCGACGGTGAACGCCGCGTGGTCGAGACCCGGCGAGTAGTAGGGATCGAGAAAGGCCGCCGCGTCGCCGAGCAGCGACCATCCGGGGCCGGCGAACTGCCGCGCCGCGTACGGCAGATGCGCGAAGAAACGGAGATCATCGAGGCGCGGCGTCGCTCCCTCGAGCAGCTCGCGCAAGGCGGGGATGGCGTCGAGAAAGGCCACGAAGTCGCCGGCGCGATCGGTGCTGCGATGGAGCTCGATCAGCCGCTTGTCGAATACCAGGCCGATGCTCGTCTCCCCGTTTCCGAGCGGGATGACCCAGATCCAATAGCCGTAGCCGTCGTAGTGATTCGTCCCCAGGCGGCGCGAGCCGATGTTTCCTTCGCCGAGCGCCCCGCTGCG
>DATFUW010000390.1:0-5487 GCA_035260605.1 Thermoanaerobaculia bacterium
CACATCCGGCGCGAAGTCGATCCCCGTGACCATCACCGACGCGGAGGGGCGAAGTGGCAACGCATCGATCGATCTGACGGTCAACGGAACGCCGACGGTCGCGCCGGGGAGTGTCGTCATCAGCCAGCTCTACGGCGGCGGCGGAAACTCCGGCGCGACGCTGAAGAATGACTTCATCGAGCTGTTCAACCGCACCGACTCGCCGATCTCGCTCGACGGCTGGAGCGTGCAGTACGTCAGCTCCAGCGGTTCCTTCTCGGGCAACCTGACGCCGCTCGCGGGGACGATCCAGCCGCATCGTTACTATCTGATTCAGGAGGCGGCCGGAGCCGCCGGCACGGCCGACCTTCCGCCGCCCGACTTCACCGGCTCGATTGCCATGGGCGCGGGCGCCGGGAAGGTCGCGCTGGTCAGCTCGACCGGAGCGCTCAGCGGTACGTGCCCGACCGGTGGGGACCTCGTCGACTTCGTCGGCTACGGCGGGGCGAACTGCTCGGAGACGCACTCCATCGGATCGCTCTCCAACACAACGGCCGCGTTCCGCGACGCCGGCGGCTGCCTCGACACGGACAACAACTCGCTCGATTTCTTCGTCGCCACGCCGGCGCCCCGAAACTCGTCGACGGCGGAGAACGGCTGCGGCAGCGCGCCTCCGCCGCCCGCGCCGCATGTGGTCATCAGCCAGATTTACGGCGGAGGCGGAAACTCCGGCGCGCAGTATCAGAACGACTTCGTCGAGCTGTACAACCCGACGGGCAATCCGGTCGATATCAGCGACTGGTCGATCCAGTACGCTTCGGCGACGGGAAACGCATGGGGGACCGGTTCGCAGCCGCTCGGCGGCACGATCGAGCCCGGCGGGTATTTCCTCGTGCAGCTCGGGTCGGGCGGGGCCGACGGCCCTCCGCTCCCCTCCCCGCGCATCATCGGCACGATCAACATGTCGGCCGCCAGCGGAAAGGTGGCCCTGGTCACGCACGTCGAGGGACTGACCGGCAACTGCCCGATCGGCGATCCAACGCTCGTCGACTTCGTTGGGTACGGCTCTGCCGACTGCTACGAAGGCGGACTGAACGCGCCCGGACTGAGCAACACGAGCGCCCTGTTCCGCACTGCGGACACCGATCACAACTCCGAGGACTTCGTACTCGACGTGCCAAATCCGCGCGGCGGCGGGCCGCTCGTCGATCTCGTCCCGCGCATCACGGGCGTCGATCCTTCGGGAGCGGACGCGCCGCGCGACGCCAGCATCACGCTCAGCTTCAGCGAGCCGGTCACGGCCGTGGGAGCTTGGTACAGCATCGGCTGCACGGTCACCGGGCCGCACGTCGACAACGAAGTCGCATCGGCGTTCGGCAGTGACACGTGGATCATCACCCCGAACCAGACGTTCCAGCCGGGTGAGACCTGTACCATCCATGTGTTCCGCAACACGATCACCGACCTCGACGGACAGCCGGACAATCTTCCTGCGGACGTCGAATGGACGTTCACCGTGGCCACCGGCGCTCCGGTCGAGACCGCGGACGTGCACCTGCTCATGGGCAACCCTTCGGGCGCGACGTTGAACGATCCCGACAACTACCTGATGGAGAAGCCGGAGTACGCGGAGTCGTACAACCGCGATCGCGGCACTCCGAACTGGGTGAGCTGGCATCTTTCGGACGACTGGACTGCCGGCGGTTCGGGAGGGCGCACCGACACCTTCCGCCCCGATCCGGCGCTCCCGCGCGACTGGTATCGCGTACTGCAGACCGACTTCTCCGGATCGGGTTTCGACCGCGGGCACATGTGTCCCAGCGCGGACCGCACGACGACCATTCCGATCAACCAGGCGACGTTCCTGATGTCGAACATGGTTCCGCAGTCGCCGGACAACAACCAGGGACCGTGGGAGCAGTTTGAGAGCGATCTGCGCGCCCTCCTTCCCGGCAACGAGATCTACATCGTCTCCGGGCCGGCAGGGAGGGGCGGCAGCGGGAGCAACGGCTTTGCGACTGCGGTTGCGCAGGGCCACGTGACGGTGCCCGCGAGCACGTGGAAAGTGGCGCTCATCCTCCCGAAGGACGACGGCAACGACGTTTCCCGCGTGACCGCCGCCGCACGGACGATCGCCATCAGCATTCCGAACACACAGGGGATCAAGAGTGATCCGTGGACGCAGTATCTGACGACCGTCCACGACATCGAGACCCTCACCGGCTACGACTTCTTCTCGAGCGTGCCGCAGATCGTGCAGAACAGCATCGAGAACGGACGCGACGGGATCAATCCGCCCGGCGTGGCCGACGAATCGGCGACGATCGAAGCGGGGACGCCGGCGGACCTCACGCTCCAGGCCGTCTCGCCGATCAGCGCGCCGTCGTACAGCTATACGATCGTGCAGCAGACGGCGCACGGAACGCTTGCAGGATCCGGAGCCGTGGAGACCTACACGCCGGCGGTGTTCTTCACCGGCACCGACACATTCACGTTCCGCGTCAACGACGGGTTCGCCGATTCCAACACGGCGACGTTCACGCTGCACGTCACCGACACCGTCGCGCCGTCGATCTCCGCGCTGACGCCGAGCGTGACGCAGCTCTGGCCGGTCGATCACCGCATGGTCGACGTGACGGTCGCCTACTCCGTCTCCGATCTGGGGGACGCGGCTCCGGGGTGCTCGCTCCACGTGGCCAGCAGTGACGCGGCGAACGGCACCGGCGACGGCAACACGCCGACCGACTGGGAAATCGTCGACGCGCACCACATCCGGCTCCGCGCCGAACGCGCGGGGACGGGAGACGGCCGGACCTACACGGTCGGCGCCGACTGCGTCGACGCTTCCGGCAATCTCGCTCACGGGGGGACGGCCACAGTCGTCGTTCCCAAAAGCCAGAAATAGACACCGCGCTGCCGGGTGACGTGCACCGGACGTCACCCGGACGCATCTTTCCTCCATGCGCGAGGAGGAGTGGCTTTACAGCGGAACGCATCGACTCGTGGACTGCTGGTGCGGACATGGCGAGGAGATCAGACCCGACGGCCGGACGCTCGATTTCGCCGTCGACCGCGTCCATCGCTGGGTCAACGTCGGCTGCCCTCCCGACTGCCGGAATCAGACGCGCGTCCATGGACACGTGCACGTGCACTGTCCCGAGTGCGCGAAGAAGGCGGCGGAGGGGACGTGCTGCACGCCGGCGTAGGCGCCGTCAGTCCTGGACCGCGGCGTTGGCGAAGGCGCCGATCACCGCCGGCCTGATCTTCCAGATGTCACGGGCATATTCGGCAATCGCCCGGTCGGAGGAGAACTTCCCCATGCGGGCGATGTTGAGCAACGCCTTGCGCTGCCAGCGCTCCCGGTCCTTGTACTCGATGTCCACCTGCTGCTGGCTCTCGATGTACGACGGCAGGTCGGCGAGGTGCACGTACTCGTCGCGCGCGCTGAGCAGCTTCGCCACGATCGGACGGAAGATGTCCTTGTCCCCGCGTGAGAAATGTCCCGAGGCGATGCTGTCGACCACGCGGCTGGTCTGCGGCTGATAGCCGGAGGCGAGCAGGGCTGCGACCTCCTCGGCGCGCAGCCCGAAGACGAAGATGTTCTCCGGGCCGACCTCGTCCCGGATCTCGATGGTCGCCCCGTCGAGCGTTCCGATGGTCAACGCGCCGTTGAGCGCCAGCTTCATGTTGCCGGTGCCGGAGGCCTCTTTCCCCGCGGTGGAGATCTGCTCGCTCAGCTCCGCGGCGGGAATGATCACTTCCGCGAGGCTGATGCGGTAGTCGGGGAGAAAGACGACGCGCAGCCAGTCGCGCGTGCGCGGGTCGGAGTTCACCACCTCGGCCACCGAGTGAATCAGCTTGATAATCAGCTTCGCCTGGAAGTATCCGGGGGCCGCCTTGCCGGCGAAGAAGAACGTGCGAGGATGCAGCGGCATCGTTCCGTCTTCCACGATCTCCCAATAGCGGTGCACCACGTGGAGGATGTTCAGCAACTGCCGCTTGTACTCGTGGATGCGCTTCACCTGCACGTCGAAGATGGAGTCGGGATCGACGGCCATTCCCGTCAGTTCCTGCGTCACCCGCGCCAGCTCGAGTTTGTTCCGGCTCTTGACCGACTCGAGGCGGTCGAGCAGGCCGGAGTCGTCGGCGAACAGCTCCAGCCGCCGCAGCTCCGACAGATCCCGCACCCATCCGTCGCCGATGGCCCGCGTGATCAGCCCGGCGAGTGGACGGTTGGCGTGCAGCAGCCAGCGCCGCGGCGTGACTCCGTTCGTCTTGTTGTTGAAGCGCTCGGGCCAGAGGCGGGCGAAGTCGGGCGCCAGCGTTTTCTTCACCAGGTCGCTGTGCAGCTCCGCTACTCCGTTGATCGAATGACTCCCGGCGATCGCCAGATGCGCCATCCGCGCATTGCCGTGTTCGTCGAGCAGCGAGATCCGGTGCTGCATCGCCGTGTCGCCCGGAAAACGGCGCTCCGTCTCCGCCACAAGCCGGCGGTTGATCTCCTGAATGATCTGCAGGTGCCGCGGGAGGATCCGCTTCAGCATCTCCACCGGCCAGCGCTCCAGCGCCTCCGGCAGGAGGGTGTGGTTGGTGAACGCGCAGGTGTCGACGGTGACGGCCCAGGCCTCCTCCCACGGAAGTCCGTGCTCGTCGATGAGCACGCGCATCAGCTCCGCCACGGTCAGCGCGGGATGCGTATCGTTCAGGTGGACGGCGATCCTGTCGGCGAGGTCGCGGAAGGAGTCGTGCGTCTGCCGGTAACGCCGGACGATGTCCTGCACCGCACAGCCGACGAGGAAGTACTCCTGCAGCAGGCGCAGCTCGCGTCCGGACGCTGCCATGTCCGAGGGATAGAGGACCTTGGAGATGGCTTCGGTGTTGATCTTGTGCTGCACCGCGGCGATGTAGTCGCCGGCATTGAAGATCCCGATGTCGAAGTCGTCCGAAGAGCGCGCGGAGAAGAGGCGCAGCACGTTGACCGTGCGGCCGCCGTAGCCGACGATCGGCAGGTCATGCGGCACGCCGATGATCTGCTTCGCGTCCCTCCACGTCGTTCCCGTCAGACTGCCGAAAACGGGGATCGAGACCGTCTCGTCGGGACGCTCGACGAGCCATGGAGAGCCGCCGTCGAGCCAGTGATCCGGCTTCTCGTGCTGAAACCCGTTGACGAAGGTCTGGCGAAAGAGTCCGAACTCGTAGTTGATGCCGTAGCCGAACCCGGGGTAGTCGAGCGTGGCCAGCGAGTCGAGGAAGCAGGCGGCGAGACGGCCCAGGCCGCCGTTGCCGAGGGCCGCGTCCGGCTCGAGCTCCTCGAGCTCCTCGAGATCGACTCCCATCTCCGCCATGATTGCTTTGGCGTCGTCGTAGAGGCCGAGGTTCGTGAGGTTGTTCCCGAGGAGGCGTCCCATCAGGAACTCCATCGACAGATAGTAAACACGCTTGGCGTCCTGCTCGACGTAACGCCGCTCGCTCTCGCGCATGGCGTCGAGGGCGGGGCGACGCACGGCG
>DATFUW010000391.1:0-2793 GCA_035260605.1 Thermoanaerobaculia bacterium
CGATCCCTCGCCTCCCCAGCCGAGGTGATCGTAGTGCGCACCCAGGACCACGACTTCGTTCGCCAGCGCGCCGCGGCCGGGAATGATCCCCGCGAGGTTCGCCGTCTTCGCGTAAGTGTTGTTCAGCGCCACACGTCCTTCGATGCGGAACGGCAGGGCGCGCGAGCGCGGCTTCAGGTCGCCGTCGACCTCCTTCTGGAACTGCTCGAGGTCGAGGCCCCACTGTCTGGCCACCGAGGTCTTCACCTGCAGCACCGGAATCCCGGCCGGGCTCTGCGGGCCGTCGTTCTTGAGCACCGGGAGGAAGTCCTTTCCCTCGTCCTGCAGCGGACCGGTGATGAAGATGACGGCCACGGCGCCGCGTTCGCGTGCCTGGAGGACCTTGTAACGGATGGCGGACCAGCGGCTCGGGCGCTTGCCGTCGAACACGGAGTTCTCATCGCGTTCCTGCGGCTCGTACCGCAGCATCACCGCGACCTTCCCCTTCAGATCGAGTCCGGCGAAGTCGTCGTAGTGCAGTGGCTCGGCCGCGATTCCGTATCCGAGAAACACGGCCTGGCCGCCGAACGCGCCGGAGCTCGACATGCCGAGCGGAGTCCATCCGGAGGGGGCGACGTCCGACAGGCGGTTGTCGCGCCCCAGGGCGACACCCGTCTTCACGTCGAACGGCTGTCGGTACGAGCCGCCGGGAAATGCCGGCTTCGTCGCATCCCGGAGTTGCGATTCGATCCAGTCGGCGGCCCGGGCGATCCCCTTCGTCCCCAGCCCCCGGCCTTCCATGCGATCGGAAGCGAGGACCCGGACGTCGCGCTCGAACGTGTGTGCGAGGTCACCGGTGGCAAGGAGGGCGATCAGCGTAAGGACGATCATGGGTGACCTCGGTTCGGTTGCGCGCTTCGCGCGTTCTCAGTTCTCAGTTGTCGGATGTCACGCTATCATTCGCGGCCATGTCTGCGCCGATCCGAGAGTTCATCCAGCGCCACTACCGCCACTTCAACGCCGCCGCGCTGCGTGCCGCCACCGACGATTACATCCTCCATCTCGACCGGGGAGGGGCGATGCTCGTCACACTCGCCGGTGCGATGTCTACCGCGGAGCTGGGGATCTCGCTGGCGGAAATGATCCGGCGCGACAAGGTCCAGGCCATCAGTTGCACGGGCGCGAACCTCGAGGAGGACATCTTCAACCTCGTGGCGCACGATCACTATCTCCAGGTGCCGCACTACCGCCAGCTCCGGCCCGAGGATGAGAAAGCGCTGCTCGACCGGCACATGAACCGTGTCACCGACACCTGCATCCCGGAGGGGGAGGCCATGCGGCGGATCGAGTCGGCGGTGCTGAAGCACTGGGTGGAAAAGGACCGGAAGGGGCAGCGGCTGTTCCCGCATCAGTTCCTGTACGAGATTCTGCGCGACGGCTCGATCCGGCAGTTCTATCAGATCGATCCGAAGGACTCCTGGATGATCGCCGCGGCGGAGAAGGACCTGCCGATGTTCGTTCCCGGCTGGGAAGACTCCACGCTCGGGAACATGTACGCCGGCCACTGCATCTCCGGCGACGTGAAGAACGTTCACACCGTGCGCAGCGGAATTGAGACCATGATCGAGTTAGCAGATTGGTATACGAAAACCAGTGCCAAGAAATCGATCGGATTTTTCCAAATCGGCGGCGGCATCGCCGGCGACTTCCCCATCTGCGTCGTCCCCATGCTCCATCAGGACCTGCAGCGCACGAGCGTGCCGCTGTGGGGCTACTTCTGCCAGATCAGCGACTCCACCACGAGCTACGGCTCGTACTCCGGCGCCGTGCCCAACGAGAAGATCACCTGGGGAAAACTCGGCGTCGACACGCCGAAACACATCATCGAGTCCGACGCTTCGATCGTCGCTCCGCTGATGTTCGCCTACATTCTCGGCTGGTGATCGCGCGGCTCCGGCGCCGACTCCACCCGGACGCTCACCTTCCGCGCCTCGGCCACGCCGTTCTTGTGCACGGTGATGTCGATGGCGCCGTCCTTCGCCGAAGCGGGATCGACCTCCAGCACCAGCGCCGCCTGTCCCAGCGAATCGGCGCGGCCGAGAAACTTCGATGGCGGGTTCGTCTGCCAGGTCAGCTCCTGCGTCGGCGTTCCGTAGACGAACAGCGCGATCTTCTGCGGCTGGCCGTTGTTGCGGATCGCCGCCGCGGGGAAGAAATCCTGCCCGTTGAGCACGAAGGGATACGGAGCCTTTGCGGCATTCGTGTTCCCTTTCACCATGACCCACTGCTGCCACTGGTCGTCCATCGGCACCGGCTGCAGCGCGGCGACGTCGCCCGGCTTCGGAACGACGATGTCCGTGCGGCTGTAGCCCCGGCGCTCGTTATCCAGCGAGCGCACCAGCGACTTGATCGCATAGCGCCCCGGCGGCAGCGAGAGCGTTCCGTAGTACTTGATCCCCGTCTCGCGGAGCTTCTGCCCGACCTTGCGGAGGTCGAGCGTCAGGTTCTGATAGAGCCGGTTCCGGACCACTCCGGCGTCGTCGAAGGCGTAGATGTAGATCTCGACGTGCGCCGCATTGCCGCGGACGTCCTTCAGCAGGTCGGGCCCGTTCATCTCCAGAAGGACCGGCACCTGCGCGTCGCCCGGGCCGTCGGGGAAGGCGGCGGCGATCTCGTCGAGATGCACGTCCGTCTCGGGGATGTCGTTGACGATGATCTCGGCGTTCGTCAGGATCCGTTCCTGCGGAGTCTCGCTGCCGGACTCGAAGTATCCGGCGCGGTACGACGCGCGCGCGTTCGGGACATCGACGAGCT
>DATFUW010000392.1:0-5606 GCA_035260605.1 Thermoanaerobaculia bacterium
CATGTCGGGGACCGTCCCGTAGACGCGGTACTTTCCCCATCCGTTCGGCAGGCGGTGCCCGTCGGAGACGAAGCCGAGGATCTTGTAGCCCCAGTACTTGTGCTCCTCGACCATGCGGGCCAGCTCGATGGCCCGTCGCCCGGTGCCGACGATCAGCACCGTGCGGTAGTTGAGTCCCTTGGCGCGGACGTAGCGCGCCATGACCCGGATGAAGATCTTCTCGGCGACCAGCAGCAGCGCGGAGAGCGTCCCGAAGAGGATGAACCAGGCGCGCGAGAGCTGGTGCAGCGGCAGCAGATAGGCCAGCGTGGCCAGCAGCACGTTGCCGACGATCACCACGCGGAACACCGTCAGCATTTCCTTCCGCACGGAGATGGTGCGGTGGCTGTGATAGCTGTGGTAGCTGAATAGCAGCGCCGACCAGAGGATCAGCACCAGGGGGTAGATCTTCAGGTATTCGCGAAGGGGAAAGAGCCCGGTGGGGAAGTGCTGGGGCCAGATCAGCGGCAGCAGGAGGTCGCGGATGAAGAAGGCCGCGAAAAAGGCGAGCGTGGTCAGGGCCAGGTCCGCGCCATAGACCACCCGCGCAATCAGCCGCCACTTCTGCCTAAGCATCGAGTCTTTCGCCCGGAATGTACTTCAAAACGTCGCCTTTGCGTATACGGAACGCGCCGGGAAAGCGTCTATCGGCCCCAGCCGTGTCTCTTTTCGGACCCGGGATTGGCCAGGAGCCGCTCATAGGCATCGGTGACCACATCCCATCGATAGCACTCCCCCGCCCGCCGCCGCGCCCTCTCTCGCATCGCCTCCCGCATTTCGGAATCCGCGAGCCATTCCCAAAGCATGCCCGAAAGGGTCTCCGCGGGCCGGAGCCGGAAGTACCCGACGGCGTCCCCACCGACTTCCCGGTTCTCGGGAGTGTCGTGCACCAGCACACACCCTCCCGAGGCCATGGCCTCGATCAGCGCCGGATGCGTTCCTCCGACTTCGGTGGCCTGGATGTAGATCAGGGCGTTGCGCTGGAGCGTGCGGTAGTCGGCGCCGTAGAGCGCCCCGGGGAAGAGCATGCGATCGCCGGCATGGGAGCTCAGTTCCCGAACGAGATCTGGGGCGTAGCGGCCCTCGCCTACCATGACCAGCGGCGTTTTCGTTCCGCATTTTTCGTAGGAGAGGACGACTTCCAGCGGATTGTTCTCCGGTTCGAAGCGACTGACGTAGAGGATGTAGTCGCGGGGACGGATGCCGAGGGCGTCGAGGATGTCGCTGTCGGGCTCGTCGGGAAAATCGGCGCCGTAGGGGATGACGTCCGGCTGGACCGCGTAGCGCGCGCGGTAGTACTCGGCGATGACCTCGGCGTCGGCGACGAGGCGATCGGCAAAAACGACGGAGAGCGTCTCCCCGGCGGCGTAGACCGCGCGGCCGAGGAAGTTCCACTTGCGGCGGCGGCGCTCGATGCCGTCGACGTTGATGGCGGCGCGGATGCGCGCGGCGCGAAGCAGCGGCAGCACGAAGGCGTTCGCCGCGTTGCAGACGAGGACGGCGTCGAGATCGCGGCGGAGCGCATCGATCGCGGAGAGGAACGAGTGGCTGACGGTCTCGAGATACTTGTGACGGATCGCGGGAAGGACGATGCGCCGGATGCCGTTCCAGCGCTCCTCCCCGGCGGCGTCGCGGCAGTAGACGAAGACGTCGTGGCCGCGCTGCACGAGGCGGGTGCCGAGCTCCGCGGCGAAGGTCTCGAAGCCGCCGTAGCGCGGCGGCACGCCGCGCGTGCCGAGGATGGCGAGCCTCAACGGAACCACCTCGCGAGCTCGCGGTCGGAGACGCGGCGCCGCCGCTGCACCGCGCGCCGTTTCTCCAGAATGCGGCGCCGGTTTCGCCACAGCCAGGAAAGCGCGGGGAGCGAGCTGCGTTCGAGCGTCAGCACGGCGCCGATTGTCACCGCGTCGCGAAACAGCTCGAAGGGAGCATTGCGCAGCGCGAGGTAGGCCCCTTCGTTCTTCAGCCGCAGCAGGAAGCGGTTCTTCACCGAGTGCATGTTGATCTCGGGCGGAAGGGAACGGCGCGCCGCGGGGGTCACTCTGCGCACGTGCCAGGCGACCGCCTCCGGCACGTAGAGCGCCTTCCAGCCGAAGAGCTGGCCGCGCCAGGCGACGTCGGCGTCCTCGCGGTAGGCGAAGAAATCTTCGTCAAAAAACTCGTCGTTTATTGAAACGGTATTGATGAATGATTTTGTGTACATTCCTGCCGCGCCGGAGACGCCGAAGACTTCGGTGTAGCGCCGCTTCTCAGGCGGCTCAGGCGTTGAGAGCCGGCTGAGAGCCGGCTCTCCATCGATATCCAGGTGGCGGCCGGTGCGCGTCATGCGGACGCCCATGGAATCGATGGCATCGAGCGGCTCGATCTCGTCGCCGAGCGCGCGCATCAGCTTCCCGGTGGCCATCCCGAACGGCTCGCCGGCCTCGTCGAGCGCCGAGGCCAGGCGCGCCGCGTACTCCGGCCCGAGGAACGCGTCGGGGTTGCAGAGGAGCACGAATTCGCCACGCGCGGCGCGGATGCCCTGATTCGCGGCGGCGGCGAAGCCCCGGTTTGTCTCGTTGATGATCCGCGCGCAATCGGGAAAACGCGCCCGCACGATCTCCGCGGATCCGTCCGACGACGCGTTGTCGACCTGGACCACCTCGATCTCGGCGTGCGTCTGCCCGGCGATGCCGTCGAGGCAGCGCCGGAGAAAGCGGGCACTGTTCCAGGTGACGATTACGACGGTGACGTGTCGTCCCATCGATTGAAGGCCTTCTTCAGCGCCGCCGCGTACGCCCGCACCGCGTTCCATCGCCCCACCTCGGCATGCGCGATCCCGGCCATCGCCGCCGGAATGCGCAGCACCATCCCGGCGATGATGATCCAGCGCAGGGCCTCCGCCTCCCCCGGCGTGAACCACTTCCGCGCGTAGCGCCAGAGGTTCGCGTACCAGAGGTCGACGAAGCGGGCGAACGGCATGTGCTCCAGACTCGCTCCGCCGGCGTGCTGCGCGTGGGCCGTGGGCACGACCCACACCGCCTTGCCCGCCGCGGCCAGCCGGCGGCAGTAATCGACGTCTTCGAACCACGCGGGAAAGAAGCGCTCGTCGAGCCGTCCGATCTCTTCGAACACGTCGCGCCGCAGCAGCAGCGCCGCCGCCGCGGGCTGATCGACGCGGCGCGGCGCGCCGAGGTCGAGATCGCGGTAGCGGTAACGCGCCGTGATCGGATTCGAGGGGATCAGCTTCTCGATGGCCAGGATCTCGACGGCGAAGCTCCAGACGGTCGGGAAACGGCGGAGCTGGAACTCGCGCTGCGACGTTCCGCGCGCGTCGGCCAAGAGCGGCGCGGCGGCCGCAGCTTCGGGATGCGCGCGCATGAATGCCACCAGCTCGGAAAGCGAGCCGGGGCCCAGCTCGCAATCGGGATTGAGGAAGAACAGATACGGCCCGCGCGCGCGCTCCGCCGCCCGGTTCATCGCCGCGGCGAAGCCGTCGTTCGTCGGGCCGAACAGGATCCGCGCGCCGCCCGGCGTACGGCTCAGCGTCCGGTCGGTCGAGGCGTTGTCATAGAGCACGATCTCATAGCCGAGCTCGCCGCAGGCCGCGGGAATGGCGCGCAGACAGCGCTCGATCCACCGCTCGCTGTTCCAGGTGACGATCAGAATGGAGAGCTCGACGGCCGCGGCAGGCGCCGGCGACGGACGGGAAACGATCTCTGTCAGGACTGCGTCTGCCATCGACTCACTGTCTCGATCAGCGGCCGTACCACCTCCGGCCAGGCGAACCGCGGACGGATCCGTTCGAGGTTTGATACGCACTGCGCGTGAAAAGCGTCGTCCTCCAGGAGACGGTGGACCGCTTTCACCACCGCGTTCACGTCCGAAGGCGGTACCACGATCCCCAGCCCCTCCTTCGCGACCAGCTCCGCCGCAAATCCCTCCTCGGTGGCGATCACCGGAGTCGCCGCGGCGATGGCATCGAACAGGCGGGTGCGGATCGAGTAGCGAGCCTCCGCCGTGGAGCGGTGGAGCATCATAGCGATTTTGGCCCGCCGCAGCCACGAAAGGCGCTCGGCGTAGGGGACCCATGCGTCGTTGGCCTCGATGGGGCCGCCGAGGAGCGCGTCGATGCGCAGGGCGGCGAGGTCGCCGTGCGGCCGGCGGCGCCCGAGGAACAGCAGGCGGCACGGGAGGCCGTCGTCATTGACCCGCAGGACGGCGTCGATCGCGGTCCGCGGATCGAGCCATTCCCACGTTCCCCCGCCCCAGAGGACGAGGTTCTCGCGAGGGACGGGCGGCGCGACCTCGTCGAGATCAACGCCGAACGGGACCTCGATCATCCGGTCGGAACGATAGAGCTCGCGCTGCGCAGAGGTGGCGCAGATCAGCAGATCGCCCTCGCGCAGCGCGCGGCCGATGCGCCATCGTTCGGCAGAGACATGGGCGCGCTGCCGCGGCGATGGGCGCGGTCCATAGAGGACTTCGAGCTCGAGCAGGACCGGATCGAAGAGGTCGTAGACGATCCGCTGCCCGCGTCGCATGCGGTGGAACCCGCGGGCCGGCTGCCCGATCAGCACCGAAGCGCGGCGCAGAAGCTCGCGCGCGTCCTTCCGGTGGACCACGTCGAACGGCGCCTCGCCGCAGTCTTCGACCGAGGCCACGAGCGCCGTCGGGAAATGCCTGGCCAGTTCCCGCGCCAGGTTCCAGGCCCGGATGCCGGGTCCCGCCATCCGCCGCCCGACGACGTCGGGAGTGACGACGACGATCTGACCGGACGCCGGCGGCCTGCGCGCGCTGCGGGCCAGCCGCCTGGCATCCTCCCACAGCAGCGCCGGGATGCTGCCGATGCCGCGGTGGCGCCGCGCGACGCGGTAGCGGTTGCGGGTGCGCAGATAGCGCCCGCGCCAGCCGAGGAGCGGTGCGGAGTGCGATCCGAGGTGCGTGGCCTTGACGATCGGCAGCACGACGGTCGTCCATCCTTCTTCATGCAGGCGGGCGGAGAGATCGACGTCCTCGTAGTAGGCGAAAAACGAGGGATCGAAGACGCGCTCGCCGACCGCGGCACGGCGGTAGAGCGCGGCGGTCGCCGAAACGCCCCACGCCGGCGGCAGCGGAGTGCCGATGGGCATGCCGTGACCGATCTGGCGGTAGGTACCGTCGGAGATGTCGATGCCCGCGCCATCGATGGTCTGCGCGTCGCGGCGGATGATGGTCTGCACGGCGGCGGCCTTGCGGTCGATGTGCATCACCTGCAGCACGAGCGCGAGCCAGTCGCGATCGAGCGTCACGTCGTTGTTGACCAGTGCGACGAATTCCGATTCCGTCTGCCGCCAGGCCTCGTTCACGCCGGCCGCGAATCCGAGATTCGTCTCGCTGCGGATCACGCGCGCGCCGTCGAGTGCGATCGGGCGCGGCGATCCGTTGTCCAGGACCACGATTTCGGCCGGCGCGACGCTCTGGCCGCGGATGGAGTCGATGCAGGCGCGCAGCATCGCGCCGCCGCCGGTGGCGTCGAGGACGATGAAGGCGACGTCACTCATGGTCGATCCGGTCGAGATTGACCGTTCCGGAGAGACAGCGCAACT
>DATFUW010000393.1:0-10682 GCA_035260605.1 Thermoanaerobaculia bacterium
CGGGCGCCTCTACGCGGTGGAGCAGCCGGACCACATCACCGTGTTCGATCTGACCTCGGGCACGCCGGTGGCGGCGGCGAGCTTCGAAGAGCCGGTCCAGGCGATCGCCGCGTCCGGCACGAGTCTGTTCGTGTCGGGGGCGGTCTTCGATTCGCACGGCGTGGCCGGCAACAGCGGCACGCCGCTGCGGGTGTTCGATCTCTCCGATCCCGCTTCGCCGCATCTTGCAAGCGAGTTCCAGGACCTCGCCGGCCCGGTTTCGGGAGTGGCCACCGACGGATCGCTCGCCTGGGTCGCCGACCGCCCCTTCTTCCGCATCTTCGACGTCTCCACGACCGCCAGCCCGCGCGAGGTGTCGTCGCTGCGCATCGACGACATGGGCGACCGCGTCCTGGTGCAGGGAACGCGGGCCATCGTCTACGGCCGCGGCGACGTCCACCTGATCGACATCAGCAATCCGTACGCGCCGCATCTGCTGAAGGTCTTCGTCTCGCACGGCGGTCCGCCGAGCGGCGCGGCATTCGCCCGCACGACGATCATCGAGGGAAACGGATACAGCGGATTTCACGTGCTCGACTTCGACCGGGAAGGAGATCCGCTGCAGATCGGAGGACTGAAAGGACACTACTCCGACGCTGCTGCAGACGGCGACACGGCATGGGTCACCTACTTCGGTTCGACGACGGTCGCCGTCGATCTGAGCGATCCGACGAACCCTCGGCCGGTGAGCCAACTCCCCCTGGGCGGAGTGCGGAGCCTCGTCGTTCCGGCGACCGCCGCGCATCCGGAGCTGCTGTTCGTGCAGGCGCTCGACGGAGTCCATCTGCTTTCGCTGGCGAACAAGCTCCATCCGGTGGAGACGGCGTACATCCCGTCATCCGACATCACGGCGATCGCCGCCGACGGCGACACCGGCTACGTCGCGGGGAGCGGTTTCGTTCGGCGGCTCGACCTCGCCGGCTTCGGGACGGCCCCGGCTGCCATGCACGTCGTGGCACCGATGCAGATGGCCGCGGCGGCGGGCAAGGTGGTCATTGCCGACCGCTATTCGCTGCGCGTCTACGGCCCGGACACCGCGCCACCCCCGCCGCCGACATTCCGCCGTCACGCCGCCAGTCGATGAATGTAGGGCCGGCTCTCCAGCCGGCCGTAACAGGAATTCCGTGCACGTTTTCTATTTTGTTATTCTCACTCAGGCAGCTTCGGATTAGATTGGGCGACGAGGTTTCGCCTCAGCAATGCGTTATCGCCGAACATGCACCATAGCAGGGATTGCCCTCCTCGCCGCCGTGGCAGGCGCGCAGCCGGCCGAAATCAAGAAGTGCAACGCGACGGCGCAGGAATGCGAGCGCGCGATCCGGCAGATGCTGTCCGGCCGCCGCTACGTCGGTCTGCAGTTGATGGAGCTCTCCCCCGGTCTGGCGGTCAAGACGGTGGTGGACAACGGTCCGGCGGACCAAGCCGGCATCCGGCCGGGTGACCGCTTCATCGTGGTGAACGGGAAGTCGACGAGGGATGCGACGATCAAGGATTTCAAGGTGATCTTGAGCGAAGCCAAGCAGACGGGGCGGCTCTGGGTCATCGTGTTGCGGCATGGCATCCTCAAACAGATCGACGTGCGGATGCAGCCCTACTCGGAAGCGCAGATCGACAAGATCATCGCGCAGCACCTGGCCGAGTTCCAACACATCGCGTCCAAGGCGCCCTCGCAGTGATGGATGACGAGCATGGCGCGCTTCCGACCGGGCCGGCTCACGGCCACTCCTGCTGATCGGCCCTTCCGGGCTTCGATCCTGCTGCCGTTCGCCATCATCTCCATCGGTCTCGGTGTGCTGGCGTGGCGTTCGTACATCCTGTCGGCACGGCTGGAGCGCGGAGTCCAGGCGCTGGCGATGCAGTACGCCGGCTACGCCGCGGACATCAGCGCGCGGCGCATCGACTCGGCGGTACGGGCGGAGATCTTCCGCGTGTCGGACGAAGGCCAGCAGATCGAACGCGGATCGTTCACGCCGAGTGCCGACGCGCTGGCGGAGTGGCTGAACCGGAACGAATGGATCGTCTCGGCGATCTTCGTGCCCGACTCCGATCCGACAAACTCGATCTTCGTGAGCGAGCGCTCCAAGCGTCCGCCGGGCAAGCGGCTGCAGCGCGAGTTCTACACGTCGAGCGGATTGATCCGCTACGCGTACGATCCGGGGCTGCTGCTCGACCGCGTGCGTCCCGTGCTGCACCAGCAGCCGTTGATGCAGTCGCCGCAGATGCAGCCGCACGCCGAGCTGCGCCTGGTCCATACGCCGAAACAACTCGGCACGGAGCAGTTCCCGGCGGGGTTCGCGCACACGGTCGCGCTGGCCTCGCCGCTCTCGGACTACGCGGTGCGCGCCGTGGTCCGCACGCCCTATGCGACGTCGGGCTGGCAGAACGCGCGCTTCGCCAGCATCTGGTTCACGGTCCTGGCCCTGGCCCTGACCGCACTCGGCGCCGCACTGGCACTGCGCGGATTGCTGCGCGAATCGGAGACCATGAAGCTGCGCGGAGCGCTCATCGCCAACATCTCGCACGAGCTGCGGACGCCGCTGTCGATGATCCGCCTCGGCGCGGAGACGCTCAAGCGCAGCACGCGCCTGACCGACAAACAGCGCGAGGAGATCGAGGACGCCGTGCTCCGCGAAGTGCTCCACCTGTCGCACCTCGTGGAGAACGTGCTCGACGTCGCACGGATCCAGAACCGCAGCACCAAGGCGCTGGCCTTCAGCCCCGTCCGCCCGCGCGACCTGGTGACCTCGGTGCTGACGACGTACGAGTCGTGGATCCGCAGCAAGGGTTTCGCCCTGAGCCTGCAGATCGAAGAGACGGTCGACGAGCAGTTGTGGGACCGCGACGCCGTGTCGCGCGCCCTCTTGAACCTGATCGACAACGCCGTGAAGTACTCCGCGGAAGAGAAAGAGTTGACAGTGGTCCTGCGGCAGAGCCTGGAGGACGTGATCCTGGAGGTCAAAGACCGGGGCATCGGGATCGAACCGGACGATTTACAACATATTTTTGACCCTTATTATCGTGCCCAATTTTCGGATACCCAGACGCGGCGCGGGGCGGGCCTCGGTCTCACGCTCGTGCAGCAGATCGTGGCCTCGCACGGAGGACGCGTGGAGGTCGAGTCGGCGGCCGGCGCCGGATCGACGTTCCGCCTCCTCTTCCCGCGCATGCAGAGCGGCGAACGACAGGCGGCGCCGGGCCTCAGGGAGGCGCCGCAGACATTCTGAGAAACTCGCGGGAGTTGCCATTCGTATCAATGAAAACCGGGGGAACAGCATGAGCACCATTCTCATCGTCGAAGACGAAGCCGGACTGCGCCAGGGCCTGGACATCAACCTCCGACTGGAAAACTACGAGACCCTGCAGGCCGCCGACGGCGACGAGGCCATCCGCCTCTTCCATGCCGAGCAGCCCGATCTCGTGCTCCTCGATCTGATGCTTCCGAAGCGCAGCGGCTTCGAGGTCTTGGACCACATCCGCAAGTACTCCAAGGTGCCGGTCATCCTGCTCACCGCACGCGGACAGGAGACCGACAAGGTCCGCGGCCTGCGCGGCGGAGCCGACGACTACGTGACCAAGCCCTTCGGGCTGCAGGAGCTCTTCGCCCGCATCGACGCCGTCATGCGCCGCGCCCAATCGGCCACCGCCGCGAAGCTCGTCTGCCAGGACGATCTGATCAAGCTCGATCCCTCCACGCGCGAGGCCTCGGCCAAGAACCAGAAGCTCCGCCTCTCCCCGAAAGAGTTCGATCTGCTGATGTACCTATTCCGAAACAAGGAGCGCGTCGTGCCGCGAGACGAACTGCTCTCGCGCGTCTGGAACTATCGCGTCGACCTGAACCTGAACAGCCGCACTGTCGACACCCACGTGACACGGCTGCGCCGCAAACTGCAGAAGGCCGTCGGCACCGACGCCGCAGTCATTGTCGCGGTAGCCAAAATCGGCTACCGCTACCTCGGTGAGGAGAGCAGCGCCGCCTGACGATTGACAAAGCCACCATCACAACATAGGGTGATGCCCTCGAAATGAGCCGGAAAACCTGTCGCTGTCGATCCAACGGTCCGTTCATTCGAACGATGACGTAGCCCCGCGTTTTCGATCGAATTCATGAGACGGACCCGGACGACAGTTCGGGTCCTTTTGTTTTTTCGGAGGAGGAAAACCAATGCAGCACGCGAAGATCTACGACAACATCACGGAACTGATCGGCAATACCCCCATGGTGCGGCTCCACCACGTCCCGGCGAAGGGCGGTGCGGAAGTGATCGTCAAGCTGGAATCGTTCAATCCGCTCTCTTCGGTCAAGGACCGCATCGCCATCTCCATGGTCGACGACGCAGAGAAGCGGGGCGAGATCCAGCCCGGCAAGAGCGTGATCGTGGAGGCCACCAGCGGCAACACGGGGATCGGACTGGCCTTCGTCGCCGCCGCGAAGGGATACCGCTGCATCCTGGTCATGCCGGACACCTTCTCCGTCGAACGCCGCAAGCTCCTGCAGGCGCTCGGCGCGGAACTCGTGCTGACCCCCGGCACGAAGGGACTCGGCGAAGCGCTGCGCCTGGCCGACGAAATCGCAGCGAAGACGCCCGGCGGATGGCGTTCCAAACAGTTCGACAATCCGGCGAATCCGAAGATCCACCGCGAAACGACCGCCGAGGAGATCTGGCGCGACACCGAGGGGAAGGTCGATTGCGTCGTCGCCGGCGTCGGAACTGGCGGGACCGTCAGTGGCACCGGCCAGACGCTGAAGAAGCGCAACGCGAAGATCCACATGGTCGCCGTCATGCCCGTCGAAGCGATGGTCCTCGAAGGCGGCGCGTACGCTCCGCACAAGTTGCAGGGGATCGGCCCCAGCTTCATCCCCGCCATCTACGACAAGGCGGTCGTCGACGAGGTTGCGCACGTCACGTTCGACCAGGCGGTCGAGGTGGCCCGCAAGCTGGCGAAAGAGGAAGGGATCTTCGTCGGGATCTCGTCCGGCGCCATCGCCTGGGCAGCACTCCAGCAGGCCGCGAAGCTCGGAGCCGGCAAGCGAGTGGTGGCCATCCTTCCCGACACCGGCGAGCGGTACCTGTCGACCGCGCTCTTCGAGTACACCGAGCTCGTGAATCAGCCGCCGACGGTCGCTCCCCCTCCGCCATCCACGGCGAAGATGCCGGTCGCGAGGCCGTAGAGGATCGGGATTGGCGGCTGGCATTCGTGCCGGCCGCCAGCCCGGCGTCTCACGACCCTCCCGCCCGCTGCCAGGCGAGGATCCCGCCTTTGAGATGCCGGACGCGCACGAAGCCCGCCGCGCGCAGCATTTCCAGCGCGTAGGCGCTGCGAGACCCGCTGCGGCAGTAGAGCACCACGTCGCGGTCCCGCGGAATCGTGTCGAGGTTCCGCTGCAACTGTCCCATGGGAATCAGACGCGCGCCTTCGAGGTGACCCTGATTCCATTCGAACGGTTCGCGCACATCGATCAGAACGATGTCATGCATCGCAGCCAGCTCGGCGGCCGTCACTTCTCCACTCTGCATCGGATTACAAAACCCTTCGTAGTCGATCAATTCGTGAATCGTCGGCCGCTCGCCACAGATTGCGCATTGCGGATCCTTGCGCAACTGCAGCTCGCGGAATCCCATCGCCAGGGCGTCGAACATCAGCAACCGTCCGAGCAGCGGCTCGCCGGCGCCCGTGATCAGCTTGATCGTCTCGGTAGCCTGAATCGTGCCGATTACTCCCGGCAGCACGCCGAGGACTCCTCCTTCGGCACACGAAGGGACCAGGCCCGGTGGCGGAGGCTCGGGGTAGAGACAGCGATAGCACGGTCCGCGCTTCGCCCAAAAGACCGAAGCCTGACCATCGAATCGGAAGATCGAACCGAAGACGTTCGGCTTCCCGCTCAGCACGCAGGCATCGTTGACCAGGTAGCGCGTCGGGAAGTTGTCCGTCCCGTCGACGATCACGTCGTACGCGGCGAACATCGACAGCGCGTTCTCCGAGGTGACCGCGGCCGCGTGCGTCTCGATGGTGATCTCGGGGTTCATGTCGTGCAGGCGCCGGCGCGCGGCATCGAGTTTGGGTTCGCCGACGTTCGACTCGCCGAAGAGAATCTGACGGTGCAGATTCGTTCGGTCGACTTTGTCGAAGTCCGCGAGCCCGATCCGCCCGACTCCGGCGGCAGCGAGATACATCGACACCGGGCTGCCGAGCCCGCCCGCGCCGATCACCAGCACGGCGGCTTCTTTCAGCTTCCGCTGCCCCTCCTCTCCGATCTGCGGGAGGATGAGATGCCGCGCGTAGCGCTCGCGTTCGCCGGGAGTGAACATCACGTTCCCTTGATCATGGGAGCAGCCTGGAGACGATCTCCTGAATTCTGCGGCCTTCGGCGCGTCCTTTGTATCGGGCGGTCGCTTCTTTCATCACCTTGCCGAGGTCTTTCTTCGACTGCGAGCCGGTCGAGGCGATGATCTCCCGGATCCCTGATTCGAGTTCCGTGTCGGAAAGCTCCGCCGGCATGTAGGTTCTGAGGATCTCGATCTCGGCCTGCTCCTTCGCCGCGAGCTCCGGGCGGTTGCCCTTCGTGTACTGCTCGACCGAGTCCTGGCGCTGCTTGATGCCCTTGCGGATGACGGCCAGAGCCTCTTCGTCGGAGAGCTCGTTTCCGATGTTGATCTGTTCGTTCTTGATCGCCGCCTGGAGCATCCGGAGGGTCGAGGTCCGCTCGGCGGTACGTGCCTTCATGGATGCGGTGAGGTCGGCGCGGATCTGGTCAGTCAGCTTGCCCATTGCACCTCTCCTGCGGCGCATTCTATCCTCGCGCGCCATGGCCCTCGATATCGCCGCGCTGCTCCGCGAGACCGGCGCACTGCAACACTCGCATTTCCGCCTTTCCTCAGGGCTGCACAGCCCGGACTACGTGCAATGCGCGCGTCTCCTCGAACACCCGCGCAATGCGAAGGCCATCGGCGCCGAGCTGGCCGAGCGCGTCCGCGGCCTGCACGCGGCCAGGATCGTTGCTCCCGCGCTCGGCGGTGTGATCGTCGGCTACACCGTCGCCGACGCGCTCGGCGTCCCGTTCGCGTTCACCGAGCGGAAGGAGGGACGGATGACGCTGCGGCGCGGATTCCGCATCGCCGCCGGAGAGCCGGTGGTGATCGTGGAGGACGTCGTGACGACCGGGAAATCGACGAAGGAGGCGGCGGCGGCGGTGCGCGACGCGGGCGGGCGGGTGGTGGGGTTCGCGTCGATCCTCGACCGCAGCGGACGCCAGAACGTCTTCGATGCGCCGTACGCGTCGCTGCTGTCGATGGCGCTGGAGACGTACGAGGAGGGGAACTGCCCTCTCTGCGCGGCCGGCATCCCGATCGACGCGCCGGGGAGCCGGCATTCGCAATGAGCGAGAAGGTCGTCGGCATCGCCGGCACGCAGTTCACGCTGGAGATCGAACGCGAGGGCGAACGCTTTCGCGCCGGCTCGCACGAGGTGACCATTGTCGCCGCGAGCGGAAACATGGCAGAGCTGCACGTCGACGGCCGCACGATCATCGTTCCCTTCCTCGTGCAGGGGACGGAGGTCAGCTTTCTGTTCGACGGCGAAACATACTCGGCTGAGGTCGGGCAGAGCGGGTCGCGCACGCGGGCTCATCACCGCGACCACTCGATGAGCGCGCCGATGCCGGGCGTGGTGCTGAAGATCTTCGTCAGCGCGGGGCAGCAGGTCGAAAAGGGAACGCCGCTGCTGATCCTCGAGGCTATGAAGATGGAGCACGTCCTCAATGCCCCGGCAGCCGGCATCGTGAAGGCCGTGCGCTGCCGCGAGGGGGAATTGGTGCAGCCCGGCGTGGACTTGATTGAGATGGAGAAATAGCTGGCGAGGGCCAGCCACCATGCGAATCCCGATCGACAGCGTCACCGTCGTGGAAGTCGGTCCCCGGGACGGGCTGCAGAATGAGAAGGTGACGATCCCCACCGAAGCGAAGGTGGAGTACATCACCGCCCTCGCCGACGCCGGGCTGCGCGTGATCGAGGCGGGAGCGTTCGTCAGTCCGAAGTGGGTGCCGCAGATGGCCGACACCGACGAGGTCTACCGCCAGATCCCGAAGGACCCCGGGGTCGACTTTCCGGTGCTGGTGCCCAACATGAAAGGACTGCAGCGGGCGATCGAATGCGGCGTGCAGTCCATCGCTATCTTCACCGCGGCGTCCGACAGCTTCAACCGGCGCAACATCAACATGAGCATCGACGAGTCACTGACCAACTACGCGCCGGTGGCAGTGCGCGCGCGCGCGGAGGGGATGCGGGTCCGCGGCTACATCTCCACGGCGTTCGGATGCCCGTACGAAGGCGACGTCGCGCCGGAAAAGGTGCTCGAGGTCGCGGCGAGGCTGCTCGACCTCGGCTGCGCGGAGGTCTCGGTGGGCGACACCATCGGCGTCGGCACACCGATGCAGGTGCAGGGAGTGATCGGCATGCTCCTGCAGGTGATTCCTCCTTCGAAGCTGGCGATGCATTTCCACGACACGCGCGGAACCGCGCTGGCGAATACGCTCGCGGCAATGGAGATGGGCATCGGCACGTTCGATACTTCATCCGGCGGACTCGGAGGATGTCCCTACGCGCCCGGGGCCTCCGGCAACATGGCCACCGAGGATCTGATCTACATGCTCGACCGGATGGGGATCGAGACCGGTGTGAACCTCGACCGGCTCGTCGCGGCATCGTCGGTGGTCGCACCGTACCTCGATCATCCGCTGCCCGGCCGGTACCTGCAGGCCTGCACGCGCGGGACGCTGCCGGTAGCAACGAAGAGCCCGGCGGTACAATGAAGCATGCAGCCGGCGGAGTGGAAGGACGGGTGGTACGTCGTCCCCTGGCAGGTCATCTTCCGCGACATCGATTCCTTCGGTCACGTCAATAACGCCGTCTATCTCACCTACTTCGAATGGGCCCGCACGAGCATGTGGCTCGCGCTGACCGGCGGTTCGCGCACCGCGGACGTCGGTTTCATCGTGGCCCGGGCGGAGTGCGACTTCCTGCAACAGATCAGTCTGGAACCGATCGAGATCCGCGTCCGGATCGGCGAAATGCGCAACACCTCGTTCGAGACCCTCTACGAGATCCGCCGCGAGGATGGCCAGCAACTTGCTGCAACGGGAAGAGTTGTGGTCGTTTTGTACGACTGGAAAAGGCAGAAGAAGATGCAGATCACAGACGAATTCCGGCAGAAGGTCCGAATGTTTCAGGAGGCGGTGGAGCAGCGATGAGCGAAGCACGAGTCCTGACGCACCCGGCATTCGCGCGGCGGAGGTTCCGCGAACTCGCGGGTCTGGCTGACGAATCGCTCGATCTGGTCGAGGCCTCCCTGGTGATCGCCCTGGAGGATGAACCGTCGCTGGACATCGGCCGCTATCTGGAGCAGGTCGGCGAATGGAGCGGCGCGGTCCGAGAGCGGCTCGAGGGATCGCACGACGTCGAACGGATCGTGGAATCGATCAACGGTCTGCTGTTCGACGAAGAAGGATTCCACGGCGCGGAGGAGGACTATTACGATCCGCGCAGCGCGCTGCTGAACGAGACGCTCGACCGGCACGCCGGCCTTCCGATCTCGCTCTCCATCCTCTACATCGAGATCTCGCGCCGTGTGGGAATGGAGGTCTCCGGCGTCTCGCTCCCCGGACGGTTCCTGGTGAAGTTCAGCGGCGAGTTCGGAACCATCGTCGTCGATCCGTTCGACGGCGGCCGGGTGCTCTCCACGGTCGAGCTGCAGAAGCTGCTCGACGGGATGTATGGCGGCGGCGTGCGCCTTCGCGAGCATCATCTGCGCTCGTTCACCGCCAAGGAGATCCTGGCGCGCGAGCTCGCACATCTGAAGTCGGCATATCTGGCGCGGCACGATCTGGTACGCGCCGCGGCGTCGATCGACCGGCTGCTGATACTCGACGAGAACGATCCGTACGAGTTGCGCGACCGCGCCGCTGTCGCCGTGCAGATGCACGCGTACCGCGAGGCGATCGCCTGCTTCGAACGCTACCTCGCGCTCACGCCGTACGCCGACGATCTGGCCCGCGTGCGCGAGCAGATCGCCTATCTCCGCGCGTGGCTCGAGCAGAATTGAGCTCCGGCATCTCTGATACACTCCTCGCCCAAGCCATTGCTGCAGTGGAGCTTCGCCTTTGATTACCGGCTTCAACACCGATATCAAGCACAACGACAAGGTCTATCACATCCAGACCGAGGACAAGGGCCTGCAGAATCCCTACATCGAGAGTCTGATCTATGTCGGCGGCGAGATTCTGGCCTCGAAGAAGACTTCGTACGCCGAGCAGGTGAAGGCCGGCGTCGACGAGAAGTGGATCGGAAATCTGATGGAGCAGCAGCATCGGACGATGATCGCGGCGATCAAGCGCGGCCGCTTCGATCAGCCGGCCGACGCCACGAAGATCGCCGCGCGGCCCGGATCCGGTCCACTGAAGACCATGGACGTGGCCAACGCACGCCTCGCGGCCATCGACATCGAGGACGACAAGACGCTCGATCAGGTGATCATGGACTACCTGGCCTCGGAAGCGGAGAGCGAGCACCTCGAACTCAGCATCCTGAACAATGTCGAGTTCTACGCCGGCACCCCGATCGAGTTGCGCGTGGCCACGAAGAAGAGCCTCT
>DATFUW010000394.1:0-2693 GCA_035260605.1 Thermoanaerobaculia bacterium
CGCCCCGCCAGTCTCCGCGAGTTCGTTCGAGGCGAAGACGGCGAAGCTGCAGAAGATCGACGGCTATTTCCCGCTGTACTGGGACGCGGACAATGGCAAGCTGCTGATGCAGATCCCGCGCTTCAATGACGAGTTCCTCTACGTCGTCGCGCTCTCTGCCGGAGTGGGATCGAATCCCATCGGGCTCGACCGCGGGCAGGAGGGCGAACCGCATCTGGTGCACTTCGAGCGCATCGGCCCGAAGGTGCTGCTGGTCGAGCGGAACACGCGGTTCCGCGCGCTGACGGACGACGCGGTCCAGCGGCAGGCCGTCGCCGACTCGTTCGCCCGCTCGGTGCTCTGGGGATTCAAGGTCGAGGCTTCCGACGACGGCTCCGCGCTGGTCGACGCCACCGATTTCTTCCTCAACGATGCACATCAGGTGGCCGAGCGGCTGCGCGGCGCAAAGCAGGGAAACTACTCGGTCGATAAGAACCGCAGCGCGATCGATCTGACACACACGAAGAACTTTCCGGGAAACACCGAGGTCGAGGCCATGCTGACATTCGAGGCCAGGGACCGTCCGGGCGCGCTGGTGCGCGGCGTCACGCCGTCGCCGGAGTCGATGACCGTGCGCGAGCATCACTCGCTCGTGCAGCTTCCCCCTCCGGGGTTCGAGCCGCGTCCCGCCGATCCGCGCGTGGGCGTTTTCAGCATCGACTTTTTCGATTTCGCCTCGCCGTTCACCGGTCCGGTCGACCGGCACTGGGTCGTGCGGCACCGCCTCCAGAAGAAGGACCCCAACGCGGTGGTCTCCGATCCGGTCGAGCCGATCGTCTACTACGTCGATCCCGCCGCGCCGGAACCGATCCGCAGCGCGCTGGTGGAAGGAGCATCGTGGTGGAACCAGGCCTTCGAGGCCGCGGGGTTCCGCAACGCGTTTCAGGTGAAGGTGCTGCCTCCGGGCGCCGATCCGATGGACATCCGCTACAACATGATCAACTGGGTCCACCGGGCGCAGCGGGGCTGGTCGTACGGCGGCGCGGTCGTCGATCCGCGCACCGGGGAGATCATCAAGGGGAACGTGACGCTCGGCTCGCTGCGCATCCGGCAGGACGTGCTGCTCGGGAAGGGGCTCATTCCGCAATACGACCAGTCGGACGACCGCGCGCTTTCGGCGCTCGATCCGACGACTTCGCCGTCGATGATGGCCCTGGCGCGCATCCGTCAGCTCGCGGCGCACGAGACCGGGCACACGCTTGGGCTCGGCCACAACATGGCGGCCTCCAGTTACGGCCGCGCCTCGGTCATGGACTATCCGTCGCCGTACGTGAAGATCACCAACGGCCAGCTCGATCTCTCCGACGCCTACGCCGTCGGCATCGGACCGTACGACAAGTGGGCGATCACGTACGCGTACGCGCAGTTCCCGCCGGGATCGGACCAGAAAGCGGAGCTCGACAAGATCGCCACGCACGGACCGCTGTACGTCACCGATTCCGAGTCGCGTCCGATCCGTTCCGCGCATCCGCAGTCCTCACTCTGGGACTCGCCCGGCGACCCCATCGAGATGCTGCGGCATGAGATCGAGGTGCGGCACATCGCGCTGTCGCAGTTCGGACTGCGCAACATCGGCGTGGGCACGCCGCTGAGTCAGTTGGAAGAGCTGCTCGTGCCGCTCTATCTGCATCACCGCTATCAGCTCGAGGCGGCGGCGAAATCGATCGGCGGACTCGATTACACCTACACGGTGAAGGAGAACGGCGCGCTGATCCCGCTGCCGACGCGCAAGATCGTTCCTGCGGCCCGGCAGCGCGAAGCGCTCTCGCTCGTGTTGTCGACGCTGGAGCCGTCATTTCTTCAGATTCCGCAGCGCATCGTCGATCTGATCCCGCCACGCGGAGACGTCGACGTCACCAGCAATACGGAGCTCTTCGAGCACCGCACGGAGCCGGTGTTCGATCCGATCTCCGCGGCGACGGCTTCCGCGGAGATCACGCTCGACGCGCTCCTCTCGCCGGAGCGGGGCGCGCGGATGGAGGAGTTTCACGCCGAGAACGCGCAGAACCCCGGCTTCAACGAGGCCCTCGACAGGATCGTGAACATCGTGACGCGCCACGAGAGCGGGATGGCGGGGGCCATCACGCGCGCCACGGCGTGGGTCACGGCGACGCGGCTGATGGATCTGGCGAACGACGCCAATGCCGACCCTCAGGTGCGCGCCGATGCCACCCAGGCGCTGCGGGCGATCCGCGTGCGGCTCGTCCCCGGGAGCCGTGACGAATCGGAGGCGGCGCACGTGAACGCCCTCCGCGACGACATCGACCGCTTCCTGGCACGTCCCGAACAACCGCGGACACAACCAAAGGCGCCCACGGTGCCGCCCGGGATGCCGATCGGGGGGTGAGTCGCAGGTTTGTCGTCCCGGCGCAGGGCGCGAGAGATCCCGGAATGGCCGGGGGCACGTTTGTCAAGGGTAGCTGCCCTAGGCGCCGAAGGCGCCAGCCTGCAAAACCGACAATGTGACGAGCCTCTTATACAATCTCCCCGCGCGCATGACCCTCACTGCCGAAGACAGGAAAGTCGACCTCGTTCAACGTCTGGCCACGGAAGTCCGGAATCGCGTCGGGAGCGAAGACGCGGAAAGCGCGGCGCATTTCGTCTGGCGCTTTTTTGCCCTCGTCGCCGCGGATGACATCCTCTACACCTCGTTC
>DATFUW010000395.1:0-2560 GCA_035260605.1 Thermoanaerobaculia bacterium
GTGTGGGTCTTCCACGGCTCCGATGACGACGTCATCCCGGTGAGCGAGGCACGGAACATGGTCGCCGCGCTGCAACGGGCCGGAGGCGACGTGCGCTACACCGAATATCCCGGAACGGGGCACGAATGCTGGGACCTGGCGTACGCCGATGCCGCGATGGTCCGCTGGATGCTGCAGCAGCGGGTGCGATAGAGCGGAGCGGCCGCCGCCCGATCAATCCGAGTACTGGGAGACCTCGCGGATGAACACCTTCTGGAACGCGCCGGTCGGCGTCTCAAAGTAAGCGGTCCCGTGGAGGGTCACCGGCTCGCTCTCGCGCATGCCGCGCCCCCATCCGAACGCCTTGGCCCAGAAGGTCACGACGCGGGTCGAATGCGGGGGGATGGTCTCCTTGAAAGTATAGAAATCGTTGCGGAGACTGTACGCGCCTCCGGCGGGATCGGTCGAGCTGACGGACACGCGGATGAGCGTCAGCGGAATCGTGGCGTTGTTCTGGATTCCGAGGTTGAACCGCACTTCCATCGGACCGTAGGGGTAGCCGAGTTCCGCGGGTCCGACGACCTGGTCGATCCCGATGCCGGGCTCAGGAATCTTGAGCTTCGAGGCGCCGGAGCTCGCGCAGGCGGCAGCCGTGAGGAGTGACAGAAGCAGGACGGCGGTTTTTCGCATTCCGCAATGAGAACAGGTCGGGATCTTGCTTCATTCACCGGCATGCCGGCAGTGGATCGGATCGACCGGATGGCCCCGTCCAGCGAGCCCGAAGCTCCGGTGGTCATGCATCAGAGGTGGCACCACCTGTTGTTTCTGCACTGGGAGGTGCCTCCCGGAGAGCTGCAGCGGCTGATCCATCCGGAACTGACGGTCGATACATTCGAGGGCAAGGCGTACGTCGGGCTGGTTCCGTTCACGATCACCGGAGTGCGGCCGGTGCTGGTCCCGCCGCTGCCGCTGATCTCCAGCTTTCACGAGGTGAACGTCCGGACCTACGTGCACCGCCGGGGGCGCGATCCGGGCGTCTGGTTTTTCAGCCTGGACGCCTCGAGCGCGATGGCCGTGGCGGCGGCGCGGGCCGCGTACAAGTTGCCGTACTACCGATCGCACATCGAACTCTCCGTGTCGTCCGGCGCGCGGCCGACGGTCGATTTCGTGTCACACCGCGACGACGAGCGCGGGCCGGCCCCGGCGAACCTGCGGGTCCGCTACCGGCCGATGGAAGGGGTCATTCGCGAAGCGAGTGCCGGAACGATCGAGCACTTTCTGATCGAGCGGTACATTTTGTACACGGCGGACGAGGAGCACCGGCTGTTTCGCGCGCGGGTGCACCACGCGCCATACCGCATCCAGCGCGCGGACGTGGCCGATCTCGAAGAGACGCTGGTCTGGGCTGCGGGCATCCGGCGTCCCTCCGCGCACCCGCTGCGGCACTACGCGCGCGAGAGGAGCGTCAAGGTCTATGGCTCCGAGCAGGTGTAGCGGGAGGAGCCGTGTCCTACAATAGACCGTCAATTGTCCAATCCGCGATTCGAGTCCTTGCTGCGTGAAACCGAGGAGCGGCTGCGACGGCAGAATCAGGTGCTGGTCGATCTGGCACGCCGGCGCTCGCTTCACGTCGGGGACCTGCACGAGGCGGTGCGGGAGATCGACGAGACGGCGGCGCGGGAGCTGGACCTTCACCGGGTCAGCGTCTGGCTCTTCAACGACGACCGTACGGCGATCCGCTGCATCGATCTCTATGAGCGCCCCGCCGAACGCCACACTGACGGGATGACGCTCGCCGCGGCGAGCTATCCGGCCTATTTCCGCGCGCTGGAAAGCGAGCGCACCCTCGCCGTTCCCGATGTGACGGACGATCCGCGGACGGCAGATTTCGCCGAGTACTTCCGCCCCCTGGGCGTTACTTCGGTGATGGAGGCGGCCATCCGCCGCTTCGGGCAGATCGCGGGCGTGGTCTGCAATGAACACATCGGACCGCGGCGGAACTGGACGGCCGAAGAAGAGCACTTTGCCAGCGCGATCGCCGACCTCGTGGCCATGGCCGTCGACGCCAGCGACCGCCGCCAGGCGCAGGAGTCGCTCCATCACCGGGTGGAGTTCGAGAAGCTGATCTCCGGCATCTCCACGAACTTCGTCAACCTGCCGGCCGAGGAGCTCGACTCCGGCATCCGCGAGGCGCTCGGCTCGGTCGGACGCTTCGTCGGCGCGGACCGAAGCTACGTCTATCTCCTCTCCGACGACCGGCAGCGCGCCAGGATCGTCTTTGAGTGGTCGGCGTCGCCGGCAACCCGGCCGCAGGTCGCGGAGTTTCCGTTGGACGCCTTTCCCTGGACCATGCGCCAGCTCGCGCAGTTCCAGCACGTGATGGCGGTGCTCGACGATCTGCCGCCCGAAGCGGCGGCGGAACGGAAGGCCTACGAAGCGGCCGGCAATCAGGCGGTGGTCGTGGTGCCGATGATCTACAACCGGATCTTCATGGGGGCGCTCGGAGTGGGCAGCGGTGAGAAGCGGATCTGGCCGGAAGAGACGGCCTCGCTGCTGCGGATCACGGGCGAGATCGTCATCG
>DATFUW010000396.1:0-3228 GCA_035260605.1 Thermoanaerobaculia bacterium
GTACGGACAGCCGGCCATTTTCTCGAGCTGCGAGGCGGAGTAGACGATCCCGTTGCGGCGCGGGTCGAGCAGCTCCGGCGGCGCGTCGATCCGGCCGTCCCACTTCGTGATCGCGTCGCTGTCGCGCGCGGCCTCGGCCGAGGCGCCGGCGTGGAGGCCGGGATACGCGGCGAGGACCGCGGCGCGGATGTCGCGATCGCCGTCCGCGAATCTGCGCAGCAGCCACCACTGCGAGCCGTTGAGCGGGGTGGGATCGACGAACCCGGCCGGCGCGGCGGGCTGGCCGTGCAGCGGCCGCGATGGATATTGCTCGCGGCGATCGCCGAGGGAGAGCGAGGCGTAGGAGAGCGTGACGCGGCGATGCGCGGCGCGGGCGAGGAGACGTTGGAACTGCTCGGTGGTGCGTTGCGGGCGGTCGCCGACGATCGGGATGCCGATCGCCTCGCGCTCCACGTCGAGGATGATCGGGTCCTGGAGGCCGCTGCCGGGATGCTTCGACTCGTCGAGCCCGGCGATGAACAGGCGCGAACGCGCGCTCCATCCGCCGGCGCGGACCGGCGCGACGTGCAGGAACCCGGGACGCGGATTGCTCGCCGCGACGTGCAGGTTGGAGACGGCCTCGGCCAGGCGCGCGGCGGCGGTCTTCGCATCGCTGATCGATTCGACCTCTGCCAGCTCGTCGAGCATGCGGCGCAGCGCCTCGCGCGCCATGGCGTCGATCTCGTTTCGGACGTGCGCGAATTTCGCGACGAAGCGCGATGCGGAGCGCGCGAGGCCGATGTCCGGCTCGCTGATCTCCAGCAGCTCCTTCACGATTGCGGCCGCTTCCTCGTCCTTCGGGTCGATGCGGGAGTAGCGGTCGCGGCCCCACCCGATGCGCGCGCGGCGGAGGGCGCGCGCGAACGACGGTCCGGCGAACGCGCCGGCGCGCGCGGCGCGCTGCAGGTCGAGCGCGTGCCAGCCGTCGCCGATCCAGCGCAGAAACGCCAGGCACGCCTGCCCCGGCCGGGTGAACGGCGCCGCGATCCCCTCGGCGAACGTGCAGGGGATCTCGTATTCCGAAGCCAGCTCGTACGCCAGCGGGAGATACGGGTCGCGCGTGGTGTAGACGATCTCCGCGTCGTCGAACGGAAGCTTCTCGTCGAGGATGGCGCGGAAGGCGGCGCGCAGCTCGTTCTCCTCGCCGACGGCGCGTTTGACATCGACGTGGTCCGGCTTCGCGCCCTCGTCCGCCGCGCTGAGGAGCTCGTACTCGCCGGCGGCGAGCTTCAGCAGGCGCTCCTCGGCGGCGGTCAGCTCCACGTCTTCGACCACGATCCAGATCGCGTCGGGCGACCAGGGGCGCGGCGCGCCGCGTTCGAGCATGTCGACCGCGCGGCGCAGCACGCCGAAGCGGTCGATGTAGCGTCCGTCGTGCATTTCCGCTTCGTAGGCGCGGAGGATGCGGGCGATGTCGTTCGCTTTGCGCCGGACTTCGAACGCGGACGGCGGGAAGGTGTCGATGGACGCGTGGCGGAGGTCGTCGATCGATTTCTGGATCGCGCGGTGCAGGCCGGGACGGTCGGCGAGCGCGCCGAAGTAGGAGGATTCATCGAGCACGCGGTCGCAGGCGCGCTCGATCATCGCCAGCGCCTGCGCGCGTGAGAGGACGGTCACCCCTTCGCGCGCGAGGTCGAATCCGGCAACGGCGTCCGAGATCGTGCGCAGGGTCTCCACTCGCAGGTTCACCCACGGCGTGCCGCCGTGCGCGACAGCGTCGGCGATCTGGTGCCCGACGGCCAGCGAGGGGACGACGAGGATCTTCTCGCGGAGCAGATGCTCGCGGCAGATGGCTGCCAGTCGGGAGAGGAGATGGGGCATCGGCCTTTCCGATACTAAGTGACCGGGAGCGGGAAAACGCTACCCTACCGCTTCACATAGAGTAGAAAATTTGCCACGTCGCTCGATCCGAGGGAGGTCAGTGGTGCCGTAGCGCCGATTCAGCTTCCAGCCCGCGATCGTTCGGCTTTACGATGGCCCCACTCGTTCGGGCGGAGATCGGTTTGCGTGAGGAATGGCCGTCCGCCAGGAACTTCGAAGGACGACGTGAGGGCGACCGTCTACTGATGGTCGGAAGCGAGGTTCAGCCGCGACTCGCCGCGATCAGTCGGTCGGCAAAACGGGTGATGCCAGCCGCGTCGTGCACCACTTCCCGCCATTTACGCGGTAATTTTTCGTCGCCGTAATACGCCCCACCGAATTGGCCCCGTTCAACGCAACGAGCCCGGAGATGCAGAAGCCCGGAGCCTGTCTAAACGAGCATGGGCTCTACGCGTTCATCCATTGGAACAATCTCTCCACCAATCCGACGCTGGAATCGCCAGCGCCGGATTGATGATCTTGAAGGCCTCGGCGAGGCTGCGGTTCGGCCGCGTCAGACGCCCCGCCGTGTCCACATCACGGCCAGGCCTACGAATCCGAGAGCGGCGGAGAGGAGAATCAGCCCGAAAGGGCCGAGAGCCGGAATCCCCGCGGGCACTCCATTGGTGACTGTCGAAGGACCGCCTCCATCCGCACCGCAGCTTGCCGAAAGCGAGCTTTGATAGACGACCACGCCCCCGGCTGCGAGCGTGTCGAGCCGGACGGTGACGCTGGCCGGGTACGAGGGAGCAGAGACGGCGAGCGCGGCGAAAACGAACGATCCCGGCGGTGTTGGCACGGGGAACGGACCCGAGGGTGTCAAAACGCCGTTCGAGATGTAGTTGATCGTGAATTGCGTGCCGGCCGGCGCGTCCCATTCCGCCGGCTGGCTGGCGAAAACCACGTTCACGAGACCGCCGCTCGCGGTGCAGGTGAAGGCGGGCGCCGATGACCACCGGTAGAACGGCTGGGCTATGGCGGAAGTGGCGAAGCAGAGAGCCAGGACCGGCAGAATCGCTGGGAGCCGGAGCACACGCATTGTGATTCCCCCTAATGGTAATCATAACGCTTTGGCCGAGTGTGAGATGTGATGGACAAAGAAACAGGATAGGAATTTTCATGTTCCGCGACGCCAGGAGTCTGCGGTAGAAACCCGATTTGTTGCCGAAATAGAAGCCATCAACAGCAATCGCTGTTGCTTCCGCCTTCGTCGTTCGACTGCTGCGGGCGATTGCTGCTGGCCCGCGAGTCGGGGCGGCTTGCGCTCCAATGAGCATCAATGCGATAAACCCAACGTGGCCGCTCCAGCGACTGCGTATCTTTCAACCT
>DATFUW010000397.1:0-2133 GCA_035260605.1 Thermoanaerobaculia bacterium
CGGTCTACGGCTCGCAGAAGTACGCCGTGCGCGTTCAGCTCGACCCGCGCCAGCTCGCGTCGCGCGGGATCGGCATCGACGAGGTCCAGAACGCCGTCAAGAACAGCAATGTGAACCTCCCCACAGGCGTGATGAACGGCGCGTACACCGCGTACACCGTGCAGGCCAACGGCCAGCTCTATCACGCCGCCGACTACCGGCCGATCACCGTCGCCTATCGCAACGGCCATGCGGTGCATCTCGACGAGCTCGGCCACGTCCTCGATGACGTGGAGAACGATCAGACCGCGGCGTGGTTCCGTGACAAGCGCGGCCTGATCCTGGCGATCCTCAAACAGCCGGGGACGAACACCGTCGAGGTGGCGGACTCCATCCGCAGTCTGCTGCCCGAGTTCCGCAAATTGCTGCCGGCATCGGTGAACCTCGACATCCACCGCGACCGCGCGGAGTCGATCCGCGCGTCGGTGGCCGACGTGAAGTTCACGCTGCTGCTCACGCTCTGCCTCGTGGTCATGGTGATCTTCCTCTTCCTGCGGAACGTCTCGGCCACGATCATCCCCAGTCTGGCGCTCCCACTTTCGGTGGTGGGGACGTTCTCGGTGATGTATCTGCTGAACTATTCGCTCGACAACCTCTCGCTGATGGCCTTGACGCTGTCGGTCGGGTTTGTCGTCGACGACGCCATCGTCATGCTGGAGAACATCGTCCGGCACATGGAGATGGGCAAGCCACCGCTGCAGGCGGCGTTCGACGGGTCGAAGGAAGTCGGATTCACGATCATTTCCATGACCCTGTCGCTGGCCGCGGTCTTCATCCCCGTCCTGTTCATGGGCGGCATCCTCGGCCGGCTGTTTCACGAGTTCGCCGTGACCATCGGCGCGGCGATCCTCGTCTCCGGGTTCGTCTCGCTGTCTCTCACGCCGCTGCTTTCCAGCCGCTTCCTGCGGCCGTCGCACGAACAGGACCACGGCCGTCTCTACCAGTTCACCGAGCGTGGATTCGAAGGGCTGCGCGCGTTCTACGAGCGCGGCTTGCGCGGCGTGCTGCATCACCGCGGCAAGACGCTGTTCGCCTCACTGGCGCTGCTCGCCGCCACGGCCTGGCTGTTCGTGGTCATTCCCAAGGGCTTCATCCCGACGGAGGACCAGGGACAGATCTTCATCAACGTCGAGGCCATCCAGGGCATCGGCTTCGCCGATCTGGTGCGGCATCAGCTCGCCGCCGCGGACATCGTCATGCACGAGCCCGGCGTGGCGGCGTTCTTCTCCAGCTGCGGTTCGCGCGGATCGAGCAACACCGGGATCATTTCCATCCGCACGACCCCGAAGAGCGACCGCGATTTCTCCATCGAGGACATCGTCGCCAGCCTGCGCAAGAAGCTGAGCCGCGTTCAGGGCATCCGCTGTTACGTGACGATTCCGCCTCCGATCCGGCTCGGCGGCCGCATCGGGCAGTCGAACTACCAGTTCACCATGCAGGCCCCCGAAACCGCCGTGCTCTATCCCGCCTCCGAGGCGATGCTGCAGAAGATGCGGCAGATGCCGGGGCTGGTCGATGTGGCCACCGACCTGCAGCTCAAGAATCCGACGATGTCGGTCGACATCGACCGGGACCGCGCCTCGGCGCTCGGTCTGAACATGGCCCAGGTCGAGGACGCGCTCTACTCAGCCTACGGAACGCGGCAGATCTCCACGATCTACGCGCCGAATAACGAGTATCAGGTCATCATGGAGCTGGAGCCGCAGTTCCAGAACAATCCCTCGTCGCTCGACCAGCTCTACGTACGCAACGGCGGCGGGCAATTGATCCCGCTGAGCGCCGTGGCCAAACTCATCCCGTCGTACGGGCCGCTCGCCGTGAACCATTCGGGACAGCTTCCGTCGGTCACGATTTCATTCGATGTCCGGCAGGGGGTCTCGCTCGGCGACGCAATCAACGAGATCAACGCCGTGGCGAAACGGACCCTCCCGGCGGCCGTCTCCACCGGTTTCCAGGGGACGGCGCAGGCCTTCCAGTCGTCTCTGCAGGGCCTCGGACTGCTTCTGGTGCTGGCCATCGCCGTGATCTACATGGTGCTGGGGATCTTCTACGAGAGCTTCATTCATCCGATCACCATCCTGTCGGCGCTGCCGT